>CAMKOB010000001.1 GCA_946414345.1 uncultured Candidatus Saccharibacteria bacterium
CCCCAGCACCAGCAGCTCCAGCAGCCCCAGTCGAAGCAGCTGCCCCAGCCCCAGCACCAGCAGCTCCAGCAGCCGAAACCCCAACTCCGGCTCAATAAATTTCTAGCAGAACGCATAGGTGTCTCTCGCCGTGAGGCGGACGAGCTGATTTTAAGTGGCAAAATTCTAGTCAACGATGAACCGGCTATCCTAGGAGCCCATATTGACATTTCTGATAAAGTATGCTATAATAATAAAATAGTACCGTTTAAAACGGAATATCTCTATCTTGCATTTAATAAACCAGTTGGGTATGTTTGCTCGCGTCGCGCTCAGGGCTCTACACCCACGCTCTATAGTTTGTTGCCTAAAAAATATCATAACTTAAAAACCGTCGGTCGTCTTGATAAAGATTCCTCCGGTCTAATTTTGCTTACCAATGACGGTGATTTTGCTTTTCGAATGACTCATCCCAAATTCCGCAAGCAAAAAGTCTACGAAGTGGAATTAAGTAAACCACTCGAACCCCTTCATCAACAAATGATTTCTGACTTCGGCGTAATGCTCGATGACGGCCTCAGTCAATTTAAGATCATTAAAAACCCAACGAGCGACAGCTACGGAGGGGGTACCTCGTCTAGCCTGCGAAGCGGGGGAGGACAGCAACTGGCAAGGCCCGTTGCATACTTAGTGATTCTGGGTGAGGGTCGCAATCGTCAGATTCGTCGCACTTTTGCTGCTGTGGGCTACCGTGTGACGAAGCTTCACCGCACTCAATTTGGTAAGTACGAGCTTGGCGATCTTGCTTCTGGTAAATATGATATAATAGAACCATGAGCACGATTCTTGGTCTAGATATTGGTACAGAATTTGTCAAAGCGGTCTTAGCAAAACCTGGCAAAGATGCCACTTTGGAAATATTAGGTGTAGGCAAAGCGCGCCAAAAATTCGGCAGCATGCATGCTGGTGCCATTGCAGATATTCCGGCCGTCGTGGCGTCGTGCGAGGAAGCTTTGGTTCAAGTTGAAGATAGTGCCGGTGTGCGTGCTGATACCACAGTAGTGGGTATTGCAGGAGAACTCATCAAAGGTAATACTACAAGTGTTAAATATACCCGAAAAGACCCAAACGAACCTATCACCGAAGCCGAGATGAATGAGGTGATAAGAAAGGTTCAACAGAAAACCGCCGAAGTGGCGAGAAGAACCGTCGCGCTTGAGACTGGCAATAGTAATGTTGAGGTCCGCCTAATTAATTCCGCCATTGTTTCTCTTGTAATTGATGGCTATAAGATTAGTAATCCAGTTGGGTTTAAGGGTTCTCAAGTTGCCATTTTAATTTATACTGCTTTTGCTCCAATGATACATGTTGCTGCCATCGAAAAAGTCTGTACCGAACTAAACCTCGATCTCCTTACGGTAGCGGTTGAGCCATTTGCGGTCTGTCGCGCGGTACTCGGCGATAACACCGACTCGGATTTTTCTGGCATTGTAATTGATATCGGTGGTGGTACCACGGATATAGCTGTGGTCGAAGACGGTGGCGTAAGCGGAACTAAAATGTTTTCCATCGGCGGCCGCAGTTTTACTCATCAAATTGCCGAAGCTACCAGTGTAGATTTTGAAACTGCGGAACAATATAAATTGGACTATGATTCTGGTAAACTCGAAGACGGTCTAAAAGTTAAAGTCGAATCCGCGCTCTCACGGAATATAAGCGTTTGGCTGACTGGTGTCCAAGTAGCACTAGAAGAATTCAACCAAAATGGTTCTTTGCCTCGTAATATTTTGCTATGCGGTGGTGGTGCGAGTCTCTCACTCTTACAAGAAAGCCTTGCCTTATCAGACTGGTATAAAGATTTACCGTTTTCTCGTCGCCCAGTGATTCATTTACTTGACATCGCTGAGCTTCCCGATCTTGATATTAAAGATAATCAAAAAATCTCTGGTATTGGAGCTATTAATTCTACCCCAGAATTATTAAAAACCAACACAGTGCTCGATCATTCATTTGCAACGGCGCTTGGTTTACTTCGTGTTGGTACTGATACCCTCGCTGGTACGCCCGAAGAAAATCGTCTCAAGGCCAAAATTAACAAAATTTTACAGAACTAATCGGTAAGAATAGCCTTAATTCTACGAATCCCAGCCGCCGAAGACTCTTCTTTTACAATCTTAAAGTGGCCAATTACGCCAGTGTGCTCCACGTGTGGACCACCGCAAACCTCTCGCGAAATCGGCGCCTCAAAATCGCCAATTGTATAGACCTTCAAGATATCTGGATATTTATCCCAGAATTGACCATGCGCCTTTAGTGTGTTGCGCGCATAATCCTTTTCATATTCATCAAATACTACTGGCAAGTCGGCGGCAATCCATTCGTTGACTTGGTCTTCCACCTTCTTGATTTCCTCTGGCGTCATTTTGTGGTCAAGATTAAAATCAAAACGCGTCCGCTCAGCAGTCGTGTTTGAACCTTTTTGCGAGATAGATGGATTAATTAATTTCTGTAAAGCAGCAAGTAATAGGTGCGTTACGGTATGATATTTAATTGTCTGCTCACCGTGATCCTCGAGACCACCTTTGAACATTCCCTTAGAGGCGGTCTGTGAGCGCTCGCGCTGCTCTTTTAATGCCTTCTCGAATTCCGCCTGGTAGTCTTTTGATAATTCAATATTTTGGTGATAGCATTCTTCGACAGATAACTCCAAAGGAAAACCGTAAGTGTCTTGCAACTTGAACAAGTCTAACCCTGATAGTACCTTGCTATTTTTTGATAGCTTATTTAGCTCTTTTAGGCCTTTATTTAAGGTCTTTCGAAATGCTACTTCCTCTTTAAGTAAAGTTTCTAGCGCCACCTCACGATGAGTTAGAATCGAATCCGGCAAACCTTTATAATTATCGGCCACAATGGGTACAATCTCCGACAAGAAGTTAGTAGAAATGCCAAGGTCGAGTGCACGTAGAATCGCGCGCCGCACTAATCGTCGCATAGCATAACCCTGAGTCTTATTGGAAGGCGCTAGCCCCTGTGCCGCAAGCAAATATGCACCCCGAATATGATCGGCGATTACTCTCATTTCATCGGTGTTATTATCGTACGATTTAGCAGAAATCTCCTCTAACTTATCGATAATAGGCTTCATCAATGAAATTTTGAAAACGTCAAATGAGCCAATTGAAGCTGCCGTAATACGCTCAAGTCCGCCACCAAAGTCAACATTTTTGTGTTCCAATTCTTCAAAACTTCCATCCGGCATGCGTCGATATTGCATGAAAACCTGGTTTCCGATTTCCATAAACCTCGCGCCGTCCGAGGCTGGGTGCGATAAACCGTATTTTTCTACATCTTGCTTATCTTCGCCGAAATCATAAAATACTTCAGAATCTGGACCGCAAGGATCGCCAATCGGCGTAGACTCACAGCCACCGCCACGGCTCCACCAGTTCTCATGGTCATCGTAGAAGAATATTCGCTCGCCCTCTTTAATGCCGCGCTTATCACCTTCTTTAGCTGAGCCAATTTCGGCAATTTTTGCCTCAATCCCAGCCTTTTCAAATACCTCTTGCCAAATCTTTGCTGCTTCGGTATCTCTTGGAATGCCGTATTTTTCGTTGCCAATAAAGCACGTCACGTAAATCTTGTGCGGGTCCAACCCTATCTCTTTCGTCAAAAACTCAAAGAAACTTTGAATTTGTTCTTTTTTGAAATAATCACCTAGAGACCAGTTACCAAGCATTTCGAAAACCGTTGTATGGCGAGGATCGCCAACATCTTCAATATCTTGTAAACGCATTGAAGGCTGTGAATCGCAAAGTCTTTTACCATCTTTATGTGGTTCGCCTAACAAATATGGTAGCAACGGCTGCATCCCCGAGCCGGTGAATAGTGTAGTTGGGTCACCCTCCAGTACAAGTGGCGCTGGCGCGATAACCTTATGTCCTTTTTTAACTTGAAAATCTAAAAATTTTTGACGTACTTCATTTGCATCCATAAAGACAATTATACCATATTTTTGTCAAACAATCTCAAAAAATTAAGGCACCCGACGGGGGTGCCTTAAAAGTGCTTGTGAATTTTACCAGGGGTCATCCTCGCTGACGGGAGAGAGTTCACTATCGCGCAGTGTGTAGCCGCTCATGTGGCCATTGACCCAGATGCCGAACGACCGGTCAATCCTATTCCAATCGCAGACATTGACCAACCTCTTATCCTCTGCTGCCACGAAGTAATCAAGCTGTTCCACTCGGAGCAGCTCATTGACGACGTCAGCTTTCGTAGTGGAGCTGTCATCGCACCGGCAAAGATAGTATTCTTCGCCGTCGGGGCTATTCTTCAGCATTTTCAGCAACTGTTCCCGGCCATTCTTGTCGCAGTAATCATCGTGGAGATACCGTTCCAAACCATAAAGCACCGGAAAAGCCCCGATATCCATAATCTGAGTCGCCAAAAGCGAAACCGTGTTGGGAAGCTTGACCTCGTCTGCCGTGTTGGTCTCAACCAGCAAGCAAACAAAAGGTACCGCCTGCTGCTCAAGCTTGAGGTCAAACGCCGGCTCAAAGGCATTCATGGTGGTATTCGTCGAAAACTCCGCCAAAGCACTATTCTGTGCAATAGGCAGGTGCAGGATGCGCCCGAAGGGTTCTTCATCTCCAATCGGCTCGGTTACATCGTCAAGCGGAATGGGCAGATAATAGTATTTGCGTTGCAGCCCGTCGCCCAACTCGTCCATCAGTTCAGGCTCCAGGAAGTAGTAGACATGGTCTCTCACCTCGCTGGTGCTAGCATTAAACCGCGCCTTAGTGTAAAACAACTTGACTTCCAGGTCTTGGATTTGCTCAGCGAAGTGCAGGTGAAACAGATTCACAGCCTCCGCAATGTCGTCACCTTCTACCAGGATACTTTGACCCAGCTGATTCTCCACGAGAATGAGATCTTGGATGCCCTCGAGTGGTTTTTTCAGGCTCGTAATCTTGCGACAACGAGTAATTGTGGTGGTAAACGCCTTCTTGAGGAGTTCATTTACTCCTTCCTCGAAAGTTTTTTGCACGGACATTTCTTACCCTCCAATTCACAAAAAATTAAACTACTAGGAAAAAACATACTCCTATTACCATTATTATAACATATTATCTCTTGACATTGTCAAAAAAACTGATGAAACACCCAATTCTTATCTGACATTTTCTAGGATATCTTTTCCCCTAGAATAGTTTTCGCGTCGATTAGATTCATGAAAAATGTTTTTATAAACAGAGTCAAAACTTCGAAGCTCCTTGGATTTTGCCTCGTATTTTTCCGTAAAAGCTTTATTGCGTTCTTCACTCGAGGCGAAGCTTTTGGCATCAATTCCCAGAGTACGATATAGGCCAGTTATTATGGCTGGTCTCAGATTACGCAACTTAGCGATTCTGCTTTCTATTGATTCGGTTCGGGGCCTCTTTTTTAAAATGTTCAGCTGCATTTCGATTTGCTCCTTGATCTCTGACAAAACGATAAAATCAGTATCCAAATCTTTTTCTCGACTTTTTAGTATCCCATTTTTAATATTAATTTTTTCAAACGCCTTATCATGACTGGCTGGCGACATCCCTAGAATGAAATGAGGTGCGTCTTCTTCGCGCCACCTTTGGTCCTTGTACCTGCAATAGTCGATAACCGAAACGCCGTCATGCCGATCAATGCTATTTTCAAACTTAGCCTGGATGTTTTTCGGTAGAGTGCCGGTTGCTACGTCAACTGAAAATACCATATTTTCGTTAGTTTTGTTGTTTTGTACGCCAAAAACAATATCTGTACCGTTAAACTTATCGTCATATTCGCTTGCCAAAAAAGAAAAATTTTCTCTTGATGGCAGCAACGCTCCAGTATTAAGAATATAAGCTAGAATAGGCTCTAAATTGCGTGCAGCATCATCGGTAGATGACGCACCATCACCGCGAAGAGCAATATTGCCAATTTTTGCATTTAGGCGTCTTTGGTTTGCTAGAAGTTTACCTTCTGGGTAACCTGGATATCCTGTAAAATCACGAAAAACTGGCTGAGCACTATACATTGCGCGGCGTAATACTTTCCATTTTTTCTCTAGAGCTATACCGCCATCACTAGGATAACTTTCCATATTACCTCCGTTTTATTTTCAAATTAAATTATACCATATTTAAGTGCCAATAGAAAACAGCCCCGCACGGGGACTGTTTCCTCTGTCAAATTTTTAGCTTTCATCACCCAGGAAGAAGTCAGTCTCTATAAGGGGAAGTTCAGCCTCCTCGCAGAGTGCTTCCACCACCTTATTGATGGCGCGATGAGAATCACTGGGCCCATGACAGGCCGGGTTAAAGAAAATGCGGATTTCGCCGTTTCTCAGTCTGTCGAGGTCGGTGCCGCTACAGTCGTTGTTGTAAAAAAGACCGTTTAAGGCCGCCGTGACAGATTCGACGTTGACGTCAAACTTCTTTGGATCGAAGAAGAGTCGAATTTCTCCACAGTTTTCCAGGGCGAACACGGGGGCGGGTTCGACCGCCACGGTTTTCAGTAGACCGTGCCAGGCCTTGGGTTCGAGATTGCTTCCGATGTCCATGTCATCCTCCTATAAAACATAATAACTGGGGCTGGGGCTTTGACAGATGCTAAAATACGAGTTGCCAAAAAACAGAAACTCACTATAATTATAGCACAAAACACCAAAAAAGTCAATAATCAATCTTATGCTTAATAAAAAAGGGCCACCCCGTAGGGTGGCCAAGGAGTAATTAAATGAAAGCCTCACGAGCCCGCAGATATTCCAGCTCGACTTCTTCAATCCAATCCCCCCACAAGAACATATCGCTATCGCGCATATAATAACGACGCGGCATGTGCGGCGAAGGAATCTTGAACGGTGAATTCATGTAGTTATCATACCCGGCTACCTGCAAGAGCCGAATCGCTTTGAGGCTTTTGACCTCTACATAGTGGGCGCGGTAGAGTTTTCTTAAGTCTTTTATACTACTAATCTCAATACGCTCGCCGTCTTTGTCCCAGGCAAAATAGTCCGCCAGGATACCAGTCTCGGTCGAAACGTCACTAGAAAACACTTCCATGCCCTTTTTGTATCTTTCTTCCAACACGGAGAAGCGCAACGCCTCGCCCGTGTATTTGCGAATTGTTGCCGGCATGTAATACCGCTCCGGATAGCACTCTTTGGTGAGGACTTCGCCAGGGATATGTTTCCCGTCGAGCTGCAAATTCTCATCCTGAAGATAAACCTTGTACAAAGCATTATAGGGGTCATTCTCTACTTGAACTCTTGACCGGTGCGTCAGCAAGCCGTTTTCCGTACGAAGAACCGCATTTTTAAACTGCACCAGGAGCTCATGCGCTTCCCGGCTGTCAACTTGCATAAAAGACCAACCGAATCCTGCGCCCGTGATGTTTTTAATGTGTTCCATCACGCCAACCGCTCTATATTCTTCTTCGGGTTTTGCCAAATCATTAAGCCACGTCGTAATGGGCTCCCAATCGCTATTCCAAAGATGGATCTGCTTCAGGAGCGGGATTTGTTCCATCAATTCTTCAAAATAGATTTCACGCATTCTTATACCCCACCAGCTTCCGTTCCTCCGGGAGCGCAAAATAGATCTTCTTCTTGAAAAACTTCAGCAACAGCTCAAAAGAATATTCCTTGTGCTGCATTTTGCTAATTCTCTCCTCGTGCTCAGGCCGTTTTTTTCTGCGAAAACTCTCTTCCCGAGAATCAAAGGCTTCAGTCTCCGCCCGATAGCTCCGGATGAGCTTCTTGCGGGTTGACTTTAGTGCGGCATAGGGCGCATTTTTGTACATATTGTAGTCCAAAATCCAATCCTGCGCCATCAGCCAAGAAACATTCTTGGACTTCTTGAAAACGCAGGCAAACTTCAGACTATCTTCAAACCCAGTCATAACAAAGGGATTTCCATCCGCAAGTAGTTCCTGTGTAAATGAAGCCGGAACGTCGCTAACTTCACGCATGATGTAGGCAACTTCATATTTTTGCAGATAAACTTCTCTACCAATTTTGATTTTCATGATTGTCCCCCTCGAAATAATTTTTGAACATCAAAATCCCCCAACGCTTCTAACCGTACATTTTTCAATCACTCCTTATAAATGAACAAAATAACCCAAGTGATAAAACCACCAGAGATATTTCTTAATAATATTATATAACAATTCTCCAGAAAATCCAGAGTAAAAAACCGAACAATGGTCGAAATTAGACTACCAAGTTAATATTACATCTGTTTCGCTAGTAATTTTTTCATCTCGGCACGAAACGATTCCGGGTCTTTCGACATCTCAGTGAATTTTGCAAGCATCGCCTCAAATGCCGGATTTTCAAAATACATTTTCTTGGCGCTATAAGCCTGGTCACCAGCAAATTTTTTGCAAATCTTTTGATAAGTCCACTCTATCGATTCGTCTTCGGTGCGTTCTGGGTGTAGAAATTGGTTGTAAGCATATGCTCGGAGCATAATATCTTGATAATCTGTATCACGGTCTGCCGACGACACAATCCGACCATAAATCGTAAATGGGTCTAGCTCGTTTGATGCGCGGTGGTCCATAATTGCATCCGCCATCACCCGAAGTTGCTCGCGAGAGAAATTCTCTTCCATGAAGTCGTCATTTAACAAATAGCCTGCCGAAACCAAATGGTGTAATTTTTGATTTTTATCACGCCCGAGGTCATGAAAAGCCGCTATCACAAAACATATATCATAGTCAATCTTGCGGTTTTTATTTGGCTTCAATTCCTTTGGTAAACCCCTAAAATCCTTTGCAGTGGTTTTAATGTCACCATCGTTAATTCGTTTCGCAAAATCCAAACTCCGCCGAATTACATTTTTAATATGATCGAGCCCGTGCCCATTATCACCACCGTAGCGCGGAAATATTTGCGCCTTAACATATTCCACTACCGCCGGACTAACTAAACTATAATTTTCCTCCATAATAAAGGTATTATATCACGATTCTGAAGAAACAACAAAGCGTAGCCAACCGATTCCGGAATCACTGTTATGGCGTTCGAATTTAATTATTTTAAAATCCGTATCATCAATAATCTTTCGGACTGCACTTTCACTATAATATTGGAAAAATCGCTTTGCTCCCAAGTGGTAATCACCATCGTAATCAATCCATTCAGAAATCTCGCCAGACTTTTCTCCGCGAGTTTGAACATCAAAAATAAGACATCCTTCAGGACGGAGTATGCTATGGATGTTCTTCAGCGCAATCTTTAAGTCATTTGGCGTGAAATGAACAAATACATGCCAAGCCAATACTCCATCGAATTGGCAATCGGGGTGGTCAATCAAAACATTATATTTGATTGGGTTTAATCCATTCTTTTCTAATTCGTCGATAAACCCACCAACCGTATCACTCGCTGTAACATTAAATCCGTATTCGGCTAAAGCCTTAGCTCCCAGTCCATCAGCCGAGCCAATTTCTAAAATGTCGGCATGATTACCTAGCGTCTTAAAGCCTTCAAACCAAAAACTATGCTCTAATTTTGCCTTAATGGCGGTCTTTTCTGCGCCACGGTTCTTAATTCGTCTCTTTGTTCCATTGAAATATTCTTGAAATAACTTTTCGTATACTTCCAGAGTATCCCGGTTCTCTTTACTCATAAACCAATTATATCATGATGAAATGATTACAGAATAATCCCGCCACCGAGGCAAACTTCCCCGTCGTAGAATACAGCAGATTGCCCTGCGGCTGGCCGTTTAATTTCCTGTTCAAAATATAAAGTATCGTCGACGAGTGTCGCCGGAATCAAAGGCGCTCGATGTCTCAAACGAACCAAAATATGTTTAGTAGGTTCGGTTCGCATTACGATATCTTTTAGCTTTAATTCCTTCGTCCAAATATGTTTATCATTTAAATTCTTTGATACATAAACAATGTTTTTTACGAGGTCTTTCTTAACGACATAATAAGGCAAACCATCATTAATCTCGCCTTTAACACCCGAAATATAGAGTCCATGCCTCTGCCCAATCGTGTAAAAAACTGCGCCTTCATGAACTCCAAGCACTTTCTCGGTCTCGATTTCACGAATTTCTCCCGGCTCGATGTCGATATATTCCTTCAAAAAATCCTTCATCCCGACTTCGCCAACAAAACAAACGCCCATTGATTCTTTTTTATAGGCATTATGAAGCCCATTCTTTTCAGCAAGCTTCTTTACGTCAGGTTTAAGCATCTCGCCAATTGGAAACAAAGTGTGTCCCAGTGCCTCATTTGAAATTCGATAAAGAAAATACGTCTGATCCTTATTTTCATCCACCGCCCGCATAAGAGAAGGTCCCGCTCCCGCCCTTGCATAGTGTCCGGTAGCAATAAAATCAGCTCCATGCTCCATCGCTTTCTCATAAAAAAGCTTAAACTTGATTTCTTGGTTGCACATAATATCAGGATTTGGCGTATTGCCAGCCTTAAATTCGCGAAGCATATATTCTACGACTTTATCACGATAAGCCTCTTCAAAATCCCATACTTCAAAAGGAATCCCGAGTTTGACCGCCACGCGTTTGGCATCGGCCAAATCTTCCGCCCATGGGCATTTCATGCCAGGTAAATCACGCGACCAGTTTTTCATATAGACGCCAGTCACATCGTAGCCTTGTTCTTTTAATAATAAAGCAGAAACAGACGAATCTACCCCACCACTCATCCCAACAAAAACTTTTTTACCCATTTAGGCGCTCCCTTTCAGTAGCCACCACCCCATTAATGATTTGCGCCACATCATGAATTTGCTCTTCATCATTTGTTTCACCGAGTGTCAAACGAAGAGAGCCTGCGATTTCGGCATCACTCAACCCAATCGCCTTTAAAACATGGGATTTTATGCCTTTACTCGCAGCGCAAGCTGCACCAGTAGATACATAAACCTCTTTTTCTTCAAGAAGGAACACTAAACGTTCCGCATCTATACCATTATAGCATAAAACAACAAAATTGTCAAGAGAGTGCTTTTTGTTGATTAATTCATACCCCTGTAATTCGGCCAACAAAATTTTGCGCCATGAAGCGAATTTTTTACGATTTCCGTTTAGATGTTCTTTTGCAAGCTCCACCGCCTTTGCAAAACCAATTACACTAGGCACGTTTTCGGTCCCACTTCGCAACCCATTTTCCTGCCCGCCACCATAAACTACAGGCTTTAGTCGAACATCGTGTGACACACACAAAGCTCCCACTCCCTTCGGTCCATATACTTTTGCTGAATTCAAAGTCAACAGGTCCACACCTAACCGAGCGACATTTATATCGAGCAAATTAAGAGCCTGCGAAGCATCAGAATGTAGTAATAACTGTGTTTTAATACCTCTTTTTAAGCGGTCAATTTTAATCTCGCGAATTATCCCGCTAATTTCGGTGAGCGGTTGAATCGTCCCCAGCTCATTATTTGCTAGTGAGACTGAAATTAATTGCGTCTCGTCTGTAATTTTCGCTCTCAAATCCTTTAAGTCAATCACCCCGCTCGGTAACACGCGCACAGCTTCGCCACCATACTGCTCTGCAATCTTCCGTACCGAATCATGCTCTGTTTCGAGATACAATATGGACGGGTGACGGTCATGGAGGGGGTCCCCCACTGAGCCTTGCGAAGTGGGGGAGGAGAATGACCGGCAGGACCCGTCCAAATTAATGCTCGTAAACGCCAGATTATTCGCCTCGGTTGCGCCAGCAGTAATGACGAGGTCAGAAGCCTTGGCACCAATTGCATGCGCAATCACGCCTTTGGCCGCCTCAAAATCTGCTGCTACTTTCTTAGCTGGCAAATATGCTGCCGAAGGATTAAAAAAATCATGCGAAAAATACGGCTTCATCGCCTCAAAAACCTTGTCAGACACTGGCGTCGCCGCCGCATGATCCAAATATATCATAAATATATGATAACATAAAAAACCATAATTGTAAACAAGACGAGCTACAGCAACGACGTTAAATGCTGCTAATCTCATATTTTACTATGTTATAATTGAAGAATAACAAGGAGGTTCATGACAAAAAAGTGCTTTGATGCCGATAAATACCTAAAAATCCAAAAAAAGATAATTAAACAACGCATCGAAATGTTTGATAAGCTGTATTTGGAATTTGGCGGTAAACTCATCGACGATCAGCATGCGGCTCGTACACTCCCCGGATTTCGCCCAGACCTCAAGATTAGTCTTTTGCAAGAGTTCAAAGACGAAGCTGAGGTTATTTTATGCATTAATGCTAATGCCATTGAGAATTCTAAAATACGCGCCGACCACATGATTTCCTACGAGACTGAGGTTCTGCGTTTAATTACTTTTTTACGTTCCAAAAGTATCTATGTTTCCTCGGTTGTTATTACTCTGTTTGACGGTCAGAAAAAAGCCAGAGATTTTGCCGAAAAACTCAAAGATTATAAAGTTAAAACCTACTTCCATACCTTTACCAAAGGTTATCCTACCGATGTTGACACCATCGTCTCCGACGAAGGCTATGGTGCAAATCCATACATCGAAACTACCAAAAAACTAGTTATCGTCTCTGCTCCTGGTCCGTGTTCTGGTAAACTCGCCACAGCACTTTCGCAACTCTATCATGAATTCAAAAAGGGTGTCAATGCTGGCTATGCCAAATTTGAAACTTTCCCCGTCTGGGCCTTGCCACTTAAGCACCCAGTTAATGTTGCTTATGAAGCTGCCACCGCAGACCTAGGTGATGTTAATATGATTGATCATTTTCACCTAGAAAAATATGGGATCACTGCCGTAAACTACAACCGTGATTTAGAAACATTCCCAGTTCTAAAAGAAATATTAAGTCGCATCACCGGTAAAACTGTTTATTATTCCCCCACCGACATGGGAGTCAACGTGATTGGTGAATGTATTACGGACGACAAGGCCATCCAAAAAGCTGCTAAAAATGAAATTATCCGCCGTTATTATCGTGCTATTACTGATCTTAAAAAAGGCATCGTTGATAAAGAAGTCTCAGAACGTATCAAGCTCCTCATGAACGAACTGGGCATCTCTGAACGTGATCGCGAAGTAGTTTTAAAAGCTGAAGAAAAACGCGAAAAAGCCAACGGTCTTCCATCTGCCGCCATTCAGGTTGGTCGTAAGTATATCGTTGGACGCAAAACTGGCTACCTCTCGCCAATTTCTGCTGTCATGCTAAATGCGTTAAAAGCGATTAATAAAATACCCGACGAAGTCGACCTAATTGCTCCAGCCGTGCTTGAGCCAATCCTAGAAATCAAAAATAAAACCAGCAATTTCAAAGAAAGCAACCTGAAAATCGGTGAAGTTTTGATTGCTTTATCGATTTGCTCCACAACCAATCCAGTGGTAAAAAAGATTTTAGACAATCTAGACAAACTCCAAGGCGCCGAACTTCATTCCACACATATGATTACAGACGACGAGATGATCGTTCTTTCTAATCTCGGCATCAATGCGACGTGTGGTATTGAAATCGATATTGCATAAAATTGCTTATTTTATTTTCATGTATGTTAAAATATTTATATTATAAACATTAACATTAATGGTGGGAGGAGGTCCCAGCGTGCATAGCAAGCGTGAAGAATCAAGACAAAAACCGTGTAAATATATTTTCGTCAGCGGCGGTGTATTATCCGGAGTCGGCAAAGGTATTACAGCGGCTTCTATCGGCTCCATTCTAAAATCCAAAGGCTACAAAGTCACTATGCAAAAATGTGACCCCTACCTCAATGTTGATGCCGGGCTTCTTAATCCTGTTGAACACGGTGAATGCTTTGTTACGCACGATGGTGTTGAAACTGATCTAGACCTCGGACATTACGAACGATTCTTGGATTTTGAAACTAGCAAATATTCTATCACTCTATCTGGCTCTATTTATAAAGAATTAATTGAACGCGAACGCGCAGGTGGTTTTCATGGCAAAACAGTCCAGTTGGTCCCTCATTTTACCGACCTGGTCCAAGAAAAAATCGCCCTCGCCTCCAAAGATAGTGATATCCATATCGTTGAGATCGGTGGCACTGTTGGTGATTATGAAGGCTTGCCATTTATTGAAGCAATTCGTTTATTTGCCAATAAAGTTGGTCGCGCAAACTGCCTCTACCTTTCGGTCATTTTTGTCCCCTGGCTTAATACCAGTAAAGAATTCAAAACCAAACCCGCTCAAAATGCCTTAAAAGATTTGCGTGGTTTTGGTATTATTCCAGATGTTGTGTGCGTGCGTACCGAAAGGCCAGCTCCGCGGGCCATTTGCGAAAAAATCGCAGCATTTGCCGGTCTTAATCCAGACGCAGTATTGAATCTTCCAGATATCAATTCAGTTTACGATGTTCCGTTCAATGTCTTAAAATCTGGCGTGCTAGAAATTCTAAACAAATTCACTGGCGACAATACTCCGCCCAATATGCACAAATGGGAAAAATTCTCCGAATGGCGCGCCACCAACTGGCCCGAAACTATCAAAGTTGGTCTGGTTGCAAAATATGTTGGCAATGAAGATACCTATATTTGTGTCACCGAAGCCCTAAAGGCGGCTGCAGCACATAATCATGTTAATCTTGATCTTGTTTGGATTAACGCCGAAGAACTAGAAAAGCCCAAAAATGAGGCTCATCGAAAATTGCGAGAATGCGACGGTATCGTAGTGCCAGGCGGCTTTGGCACGCGTGGCATCGAAGGTAAAATTACTGCTGCTACTTACGCCTTAGAACATGACGTACCATATCTCGGCCTCTGTCTTGGTTTGCAAGTAGCCTGTATTGCGGCGGCCCGTCGTGGCGGCGTTAAAAACGCCAATTCTGAAGAATTTGGTGCTACTGCTAAAAAACAAAACAATGTAATCTACATAATGGAAGGCCAGCAAGGTAAAGAATCTACTGGTGCATCAATGAGACTAGGTGATTATCCAGCTAAGCTTAAAAAAGGCACCAAAACTGCTGAAATCTATCGCCACGAAGCCGAAAAAACCGGTGAATATGTCTATGGTACCGAAGTATTAAAAAATGGTGACGTTAAAGTAATTGAGCGTCATCGTCATCGTTATGAAGTAAACCAAGATTTTCTCCCGGCAATCGAAGCTGGCGGCTTAAAAGTTTCCGGCTATTCACCAGATGGCAAATTAGTAGAATTCGTCGAAGCACCCGGACTCAAATTTTTCCAAGCTACTCAAGCACACCCAGAATTCAAATCTCGCCCCCTAAATGTGCATCCGCTATTTATGGAGTTTGTACGTTCGCTAAAAAGGTAATGGTTTTATCGCCGGAAGTAAGAATCAGAGTATTGGCGCTCTGATCTAGTACGTATTCAAAACTGTCGTTAAGAGTATAAAGCCAACTTGTTTCAACTTGCAAAACATCGTCAGAAATTGCCCAGATAAAATCGTAATCATTTGTGTGTGAATTGGTGGTCAAAGTTCCCTTGCCAATCTCCGTAAACTGCCAAATCACACTCGGCTCATCCTCGCGTACCCATTCGCCGATCTCAACTAAATACTCTGCATCGCGCAGTCCGGGACCGGTAAAAAGATTAATAAGCAAAAAAATGAGTCCAGCTATGCACACCAAAACTCCGCATATTAATGTAATTAATCCGATTAATTTCTTTTTATCTTTTTGTTTTGGCTCATTATCTTTCTTCATGTTTTTATTGTACTACATTTATTAAAAATTAACTATATAAGTTATTTTTAACGAGTCCGTAGTAAGTTCGTGCGGCGGTTACGAAATTTTCAAGTTCAAGACCTTCGATTTTTTGATAGGAAGCACCAGGTACTTTTTTGAATACACCTTCCGGGCGCACGTCGTAGGTAATTGTAGTACTTTGTGCTACCCCAAGCGCGTCAGTCCAGCTTTCGTGCCAAATCCACGTGTTCCCACGATTTTTAAAAAAAGCCCTTTCGTGCCCAACCGGTATCGGACCAAAAATAGTCTTACCAAGCTCGCTCTCGGCGTTCATTAGATCTTCGTAAGTCAACCGATTACTATATCTTCGACTACTGTACAAAAATGAGTCATCAAGCGTCATTTTAAAAGGTGATGGGCCACGTTCCCATCTTTTAAAGCCTAGGAGTTCCGCGAGCGACATTTCTCTATCTCCTCCGCAATTTGATTAAGCTCATTATAATATTTAAAACGATAACCTTGTCCATCATCAGAAGCTCCGTCGATATTTAAATTAACGAGCCCATCGATTTCTTCGTTTTTTGCGATAGTATGGTTTAAAATCGTTTTGTTCGTAGTAATATTAGTTAAACTATCAGAATTAGACGCCTCTGGGACGTTAAACGACGGTATCTGAAAAGTTGAAGAGTTTTTCTGCATTTCGGGTCGTCTCCTTCTCTATTGTCTCTAAGCTTACGCCCATTTTTTTACTTAGCCATTCGGCTATGCATGGAACATAAGCTGGTTCGTTAATTATACCACGAAATGGCGTAGGAGTCAAGAATGGTGCATCAGTTTCGAGCAAAATTCTCTCTAGTGGCGGTAAAGGCAAAGTTGAATAAGTCGCTAAGCCGTTTACACCAATATAAAAACCAGTTGTTTCGAGTACCTTTTTTAGTTTCTTTTTACTGTCAGAAAAACTATGCACTACACCTCGAGCCTTTGGAAAATTGGCCACCACTCCTAAAAAATCGTCAAATGCTTCGCGAACATGGAAAGAGACCGGCAGATCATTATCAATTGCTAACTGCAACATTTGTTCCAATAAATGTATTTGTGCTGTTTTATCGTACCCATCATAGTGATAGTCCAATCCTACTTCGCCGATAGCGATAGGCTTAACTGGCGATGTGTTCAGGGTGTTTTCAAATATGATGGAGGCTGAACTAGCTCCTTCGGGATGAATACCATAGGTCCAATAAGTATTACTATGCTCTTTTGCGAATTCAGCGGCCTTAAGCGAATCTTCATGTGATGTGCCGATGCAAATTATACGCTTCACATTATTTTTGTGAGCGCGTTCAATCATTGCTTCTGCTTGCTCAGTGGTAAAAAATTCTCGATCGTGTAAATGGCAGTGGGTATCAATTAACACGATTTTCTCGCTTTCGTTTTATTGGATCAAGCTGGCGCTTGCGTAAACGTAGTGATTTAGGCGTAACTTCTAGCAGCTCATCATCCAATAAGAAATCTAAACACTGTTCCAAAGACAACTGCGTGTAGGGCGTAAGCTGAATCGCTCCATCCGAAGCGTGGGTTCGCATATTAGTGAGTTGTTTTTCACGACAAATATTGATATCTAAATCTTCTTTTTTGTTTGAGAGGCCGACTATCATCCCTTGATATACCGGCACTTGTGGTGGTATATATAAGATACCACGTGCTTGTGCACTGTCCAGCGCATAAGCTGTAGATGTGCCATCTTCAGAGGCAATCAAAGCACCGTTTCTTTCTGGACGATATTTTCCTTCAACTGGACGATATCCAGATGGAATCGAAGACATTATCACGGTGCCTTTTGTCGCAGTGAGCAAATTATTACGAAGGCCAATCAAGGCTGCAGTGGATATTTCATAAACAAATCTTGTAGTACCAGTAGAGGTGAGTTCTTGAGATTTAAGCTCCGCCTTACGGATGCCCAATTCTTGTGAAACGGCACCCACAAACTCAGGTGAAGCTTCCACGGTAAGAGATTCGATTGGCTCACATTTGACACCGTCAATCTCTCGGTAAACCACTTCCGGCCTGCCGGCTTCTAATTCGTATCCTTCGCGTCGCATAGTCTCAATTAAAACAGACAAGTGTAATTCCCCGCGTCCAGAAACCTTGTAGCCCAAGCCGTCCGGCTGTAATTTAAGAGCAATATTAGTCTCTAGCTCTTTTTCAAGCCGTTCGGCAATTTGGCGAGAAGTTGTAAACTCTCCTTCGCGTCCCTTTAGCGGCGAGGTATTTGGACCGATGTAGATAGACAAGGTAGGTGCTTCTAGCTCAATCGTAGGTAAGGCCTCAGGTTTGTCGCCAGTAGCAACTGTATCGCCAATATTTGCTTCAGATACACCGGTTAAAGCTACGATATCACCTGCAATTGCCTCAGTTACTTCCTCTTTGCCTAGACCTTTATATATAAATAAATTATCAATCTTGCCGTTCTTGGATTCTCCACCGTGTAGTACCTTTACACTCTGGCCTTTTTTTAGTTTGCCACCGAAGATTTTACCGATGCAGTATTTTCCAAGATAATTGTCGGCCGCCAAAGCTGCGACGAGCAATTTTGCATCAGAAGCATCTGGATCAACTGACGGTGCCGGTATATCATTAATAATTGATTCAAAAATTACATGAAGATCATTGTCGAGCTCGGTGGTACGACCGGCGCGACCTTCGCGCGCAATTGCATAATAGACAGGATAATTAAGTTGTGATTCATCTGTGGCAAGTTCTAGGAATAGGCTTTCAACTTCTCCTAGGACCTCTGTAATTCTTGCAGCTGGCTTATCGATTTTATTAATCACGACCACCGGCTTAAGGCCAAGGGACAAAGCTTTAGATAGTACGAATTTCGTCTGTGGCATCGGGCCTTCTTGTGCATCAACAATTAAAAGCACGCCATCCGCCATGTTAAGCGTTCGTTCGACTTCACCAGAAAAATCTGCGTGTCCCGGTGTGTCAATGATATTAATCTTGTAGCCATCATAATAAACGCAAGTTTGCTTTGCTGTAATTGTAATCCCGCGCTCATGTTCTTGATCGCCAGAATCCATAATCAACGTTTGAGACATCTCTGCTTGGTTATCACGAAAAGTGTGTGACTGTTTAAGAAGCCCATCAACAAGCGTGGTTTTACCGTGGTCAACGTGAGCGATAATCGCCACATTGCGAATCAAATCTTTGTTTAAAGTCATAAAAGCTATTATATCATAATTTTGCCACAAATACAACCACAGTACTTAAGTTTAAAAAACTCTAACAATTCCGGTGTCCGGAGCTTTTGGTACAATTAATTCTACTGAAGAAACAGCTCCAATTAGTGCTTCTGCAGCTATACCGCGTTTTGTATCAGATAGAGGCACTATTCTTAATCGGTTTTGGATATTTCTGTTCAATTCATTAAGCACGATGTATTCCTCCTCAGTTGAACCAAGGACCGAATCGTTCAAAATTACCAAAGCGCGTGTGCCGGTATTCGAAAATCTTATAATCACCGATTCACCTAGATTATCCTCGATATTATTTATGGATATTTCCGGTAGTTCGTCGTCTATGGCGTAGGCCCCATAAGCATCGACGTCTAGTTCCTCTACCGTTGGCAAGCTATCAAAACGTGCCATAATTGTATCGGTTAATATGGACAGATCATCTAGTGTTGTTGCAACGAGCCCACCGGTTGCACTTGTTAACTCGGTGTATTCATCAACTATTTCTGGAACCGTAATAACATAAATATTCACAGGATCAATACGTTTGCTGAGTCCGACCACATCCGCAAAGGTTGTTCCATCAATATCTGGAGAGTGAAAACCGGCATCAGTTAATACAATAATTGATTTTGTGGCTCCATAATTCCAAGATAATTTATTCATTGTAGTGAACGCTGCAGAAAGCAATGATTCAGGATCATCTCCGCCTCCCAATGTTCTTATTTTCTCTAACTCCGAACGAACAATATCGAGAGTACACGTATCAAAATTACAATGCTCAACCAAATCATATGGATCGGCTAAATCACGATAATCATACAGCGCGATTCGCCCACCAGATGATAAGGTCTTCTCCGCCAAGCGTAAGGCCTCATCTTTATACTGGTCGATCAATCCGTACATTGACAAAGTTGAGTCAACAACAATCGCCGTGTCATGTTTAGATATAAATGTGTTTTCTTTTCCAAACGCAGCAGTAATTTTTGAAAAGATAGTCTTACTTGCATCTTCATAGAGTCCGTCACTAACATATGACACATGGTTACTGATACTATAATAAGAGCTACAGAAAATATCGAATTTATTGCACCAGGTACCTAACTTATTTAGGAACCCAGCCGGCTGATAAGGACGATAACTACCTAAAAGACCTTCATACGCATAACAGTCTGGCACATAGGCACGATAATTTGATAGATTTATCCCCTTACATGCGGTGGGGATAACGCCAGTTCTCAGCCCATTTTTACTTGCTATTTTTACGGCTAAAGCCGCCTTTCCCTCCGGCAGGTAAATTTTTGGGTCACCAAAAGTTGCTGCATATATCACGCGCTCTGGGTTAAGCGATGGTAGAGCTTTTGAAACAACCATGGCGCCTTGAGAATATCCTGCCATAACGTATTTAGTATTATCGCAATCGGTATTCACGATACGTATTAATTCCTTCACACCCTCATCTACGCTGTCGCCAAAATTATAAGCATCGCCACCACCAAAATACGCTCCCACTGCCGTCCAAATATTATCAATTCCCACTCCGACGGCTGGATAATCTAAATCATCAAATTCATAGCTTAGGTCAGTGAGGGATAATTTATTAGTTAGCGCTGATTTAAAAGTTTGATAATCCTCATTATCGTATCTGGTTGCGCCGCTACCTCGCGCAAAAATTACTCGTATGTCGGGACAGCTTACTGCGCTCGCGTGATGTGGGCTTAAGCATTGCATCACTATAATAGTGACTAACCCGCCAATCAGGTAAATAAAAAAGTTTATTTTTGATAATTTTTTTATGAACATAAATACTCCTTTTTATTAGTGAGATATTCTAGGCATAAATCACTTGAATAATCAACCCCCTACTTTTATATCTCTATTAAAAGGATAATTAGAATGATAAAATAATAAGAATCCAGATTGCTGTATGATATAATGAAGATATTATGAAAGATAAGCAAAAATCTTGGGACGAATATTTTATGAAAATTGCCGAAGCTGTTTCGGTAAAATCAAAAGATCCATCAACCAAAAATGGCTGTGTGATTGTTGACAAAAAGAAACGTGTAGTGTCACTAGGCTATAACGGCATGATTCAAGGCGCAGATGAGTCTAAAATGACACTGAGCGAAAGACCAATGAAATACTTTTTTTCTATTCACTCAGAAATGAACGCGGTGTTATTTGCGCACCAGAGCTTGGAAGGTTGCACCGTCTATAATACTATTGCTACTTGTGAAAACTGTCTTAAATATTGTTTACAAGCCGGGATTAAGCGATTTGTTTATAAGGAGCTCCGTGTTCATTCTCATTCAACAAAACAAAAGAATTCTATGACAAATCCCGACACCGATGAAGTGATCATACGTCTACTCTCCTCAATGCCGGAAATTGAGACATTAAATCTCACAAACGGCAAAAATTACATTCAAGATATCCTAGATTCTTACGACAAAAAATCCCCCGAATACGCCCGCCTTTCCAAGTGGGCATAGGCCTCCAATAGTCACACGGCATATATAATATGTATACTAATTATAATTTTGTGCGGTTTTCAAGCGCAGCAGACAAGGTTATTTGGTCTGCATAAGATAAATCTACGCCGAGCGGTAGTCCACGCGCTAATCTCGTTATTTTGAGAGATGGCCTAGCGTCGTGCAAGACTTTTTCAAGTAGCAATGCCGTTGATTCACCCTCGACAGACGGGTTAGTTGCAATAATCACCTCTTGGACATCGTCTGGCTCGAGCCTGTCAACCAACTCACGTATGTGTAGCTGCTCCGGAGTAATCCCGTCAATTGGTGATATTGCGCCTCCAAGCACGTGATAAACTCCACGAAAAGCATGTGTAGACTCAATCGCATAAATATCCAGAGGTTCTTCCACGACAAGCACCACACTTTTGTCGCGTGAACTATCGGCATAGAGTGGCGATACCTCTTCATCGGCATCAATCAGTGCAAAAGTTACAGGGCAAGACTTTACACCAGAGTGTAAAGAATTTAAAGCCTCCGCAATCCCCTCAGTGACTTTAGGGTTTGATTTGAACAAAAAATAAGCATATCTTTCAGCCGTGCGTGGCCCCACCCCAGGCAACAACCCGAGTGCATCAATTACATTGCGAAGAGCCTGTGGCAGCATAGACTACATTCCGCCAAGACCAAGTCCCTGCAAGCCACCCATTAGTGGTTTCATCTTATCCGTAGCAATTTCTTGCGCTTTAGCAAAGCCATCACGCATACAGTTTTCAATCCACCTCTCAAGCTCATGAATGTCGTCTAAATCAACTTTCTCTGGATCAATAGAAACTTTCTTGACTTTAAGTTCGCCAGAAATCTGTACTACAACGGCGCCATCACCCGCCTCAACTTCAACAATCTCGTTTTTTAGCTCTTTTTGTGCTTTGCGAAGCTGATTCAAAAGCTTCATCTGGTCCATCGTCTGTCCCATTTTATTCTCCTTTAACAGTATATAGATACATTATATCAGATTTTTCGCACATCGGTGAAGCAATAATCTGCGAAAGTACATAATAAGGACTGTCCAAAGTATCATGTAAAATAGCAACTTTTTCAGAATCTACGTCAGATAACTCGTTTACTACTTTTAGATTGGTTGAATGTTCTAAAATCTTGTAAAATTCATAATTTTCTTTTGCGACAATGGTTTCATCAGTTAAGTTTTCTCGGATGATTGCAACGTCGTAATTAAATTGTCCAGCTACGTCATGGTTATAGCGATAACCGTACACATATTGGAAAAGTGAGGGCACTAAAATGACGCCGAACAGAATCGAAAGAGGCAAAATTGCCGCAACGCGCGCGTACGGATTCTCCGGAAAAAGTCCATACCATTTTTCAAGAAGATATTTTAATCCGTGTGCAACAAGAATTGCTATTGGCAAAATAAAGAATATTACAGCGCTAGGATTAAAAGCTGTAATGATAATAGTAAATATAAGCAGTAGCGATGCAATTGAATTGCGCGAAGCAAAAAAACCTTTTGTGGTGCTAAGCAAACCAATCAAGGCTATTGATAAAGTAGGTAGGCTCATTAATGGTGCTAAGAAAACGCTTTCTACGCCCCCCCACCACGCGAAGACCGGAGCGAATCCAGTACCTAAATTATTCCATATATTATCTGCTTGAAAACCACTGGCGAATAACAGTTCCATTATAGTATCGGGATGGTTCACTATATTCATGATAAGGGCTGTTATGCCTCCAAGAATTAATATCGCTACAATTATTAATGGAGCCTTTGGCAAGCTTTTTACAATGAATCTAAGGTGGGGCTGCAAAAATACGAATAGGACACAAAAAACAGCAAAATAAAGCATATATGGCGTGAAAATGGCTAGTAATAAAGCGACTGCAAATAACAATGAATAGAGTGGCTTAGGTTTTTTCTCCCCCTGAATTCTTGAGCCGAGCCAAAGCAAAAGCGTTGGCCAGAACACAATCATGATTAACGGTGTGCCAGAACCTGCAAGAAACAAAAATGGTGTAGACAACACTATGAGGCAAGACGCTAAAAGCGAGACGTTATTTTTAAACCAGCGGTTAAGAAGCAGTATAAACAAAAAGCCCAATAATAAACCAATTAAAATACTCGGCAATTTAACGGCATATGGCGTTAATCCAAAAATCGAAATTGAAATTTTCTGCAAGAAACGATATGGCAAATCAACCAAATCACCATTTAGTGGCGCATCGATACTCAAATTATACGAGCCAACAGCTGAAGCCATCTCTGCGTCAGATAAACCATATTGTGCGATTAATGGCAAGCAAAATAGCAAACCAACGAAAGCTAGCCCAAGTATAGCATAACCAATAATAAACCTATGACGGTATAAAAAGAGTTTAGAGATAACTATCTTCTTCACATAATCATTATACTATTCATCGTGAGTTTTATCAAGTGACATAAAACGCAGTAGCTCTGGGTGGAAGTAAAGCTCAACTTTTCCAATTGCACCATGACGATGTTTTGCGATCAGTAGCTCAGTGATGTGGGTTTCTTCATAATTATCATCGTTCATTTTATAGTAATCCGGGCGGTGCAAGAACATTACGAGGTCGGCGTCTTGCTCAATGGAGCCTGATTCGCGTAGGTCTGACAAGACCGGCCGTGGGTCATCGCGCCCAGTCACATTACGAGAGAGCTGTGCCAAGGCTATGACAGGGACTTCAAGCTCGCGAGCTAAAATTTTAAGGCCACGCGAAATTTCGGTCACTTCTTGCACGCGATTCCCCTTGTAATTACCAGAACCCGAAATTAGCTGTAAGTAGTCGACGATTATTATTCCGATATCGTGATCATGTACCGCGCGTCGTGCTTTATTTCTAAGCTCCATCACCGTCATTGAGCTAGTATCATCAATATAAATAGGTAATTCATCCATTTCGCCCATAGCATCACTAATTTTTTGATAATCTTCATCGGAATAATTACCTGTTCGAATTTTCCAGTTATCTACACCAGATACATCAGAAATCATTCTTTCAACAATTTCATTTGCCGCCATCTCCATCGAAAAGAAAAGCACGCCTCTTTTATTGATACTCGCAATATTGTAAGTCAAGTTCTGCGCAAAAGTAGTTTTACCCATCGCCGGACGCGCACCGATAATGACGAGGTCGCCTTTTTGCATACCAGCCGTTTTTTGATCTAAATCACGAAATCCAGTCTTAAGTCCACGTAAACTTCCCTTATTTCTATGCAACTCTTCTATTCGGTCAAATGCATCAACCAGTAAATCTCCCATCGCCACGTAGTCGCTCTTTACGATTTTATCTGACACCTCAAATAGTTGTTTTTCTGCAGCGCCAACTAAATCTCCAACATTTGCATCGTCATCATAGGCCTTGTTGGCGATTTCTGTACCGGCTTTAATCAATCTTCGTCTAGTAGAAGCTTTTTCGATAATATCAGCATAAGCTTTTGCATGTGACGCAGCTGGAGTAAAATTTGATAGCTCAGTTAAATATGGTGCGCCACCAACTTCTTTCAGCTTTTTTAGTCTTTTTAATTCCGCAGTTATCGTGGACAAATCGATTGGTCGGTGTTGGTCGTATAGATTCATCATGGCCTGATATATCGTTTGATGTGCGGTATCATAAAAATCAGCTGGACGCACAACGCTGATAGCATCAGTAATAGCAGTTTCTGAAATCAAAATAGCACCGAGCAAAGACTTCTCTGCTGCGATATCCTGTGGCGGCACGCGTCCACCGCTAGTTGAATGGGTTACCTCCTCCATCGTTTGTTACCTCACCACCCATTATATCAGACATTTTTGAAATAAGTTCATCATTTTTGATTTTAGGATTATCTCTCACGTTGCAAATAGTAACCTTTAGTCCATTGGCGCAATCAATTAAAATTTTCTTATTTTTATCACGCGATAAAAAGGATTTGGCGAAATCGTTATATGGATAGATTTTAAGTGTTGTTTTGTCGGCTTCGTAGTTTGCGGATGCGATTTGTAAAGCTAGTGCACCACTGGCCTCTTTTACCCTGCTCGTAAAATCATCCCACTTAAATGAAGTAGTAGTAGGAACATTATTTGATGGTTCTTTTTGATTGGGCACTAAAATATCATCATCAGCTAAGGCAGCTTTTGCAACTGGACTTGGCACTTGAGTATTATGGAAGATGGTTGTACGAGAAACATCTTGTGGTCTTGAACTTGGTTTTAGTGTAAGATTTTCACCATATAGTAGTGCAACCAACAATCTAGCTCCAGCAAAAGGAGCTTTGATGTCGGTTAGCTTTGAAAGTAAGGGTACTAATTCCGGTGTTGGCTCGGCAATAATTGCCGAAATAAGTTCTTCTGCTAAGGTTTCTGGTTTAATTCCGGAAGACAAAATTAATCTCAAATCGCTCACGATGGAGTCGGCGTCACGATTCTGATAAGCGTTCAATAGGCTCTTAATTTGCTCGTCTTCTGGTAAGCCCAAAGCGTCAATAATCATTTCTTTGGTTATCTTCTTATCGCTTAGCGTCGATATCTGATCTAGGAGTGATAATGTGTCTCTAAAAGAGCCACCACCCCGTTTTATCACTATAGCGAGCGCATCGTCATTAATCGGAATATTCTCTTTTTCGCAAATAGATTTGACATAGGGCAGAATTACATTCGGTTCCGCTAAACGGAATGTGTAGGTTTGCGAACGCGAAGTAATAGTGACTGGAACTTTATAAGCATCAGTCGTTGCCATAATAAAAATAGCATGCTCTGGAGGTTCTTCGAGCGTTTTAAGCAAAGCATTAAATGCCTCCTTTGTTAACATATGGACTTCATCGATGATGTATATCTTATATTTGCCAGCAGTAGGCGCAATTGCAACTTTTTCACGGAGTTCTCGGATATTGTCGATACCACGGTTCGAAGCGCCGTCAATTTCGATGATATCCACGTAATCATCTTCTATAGTATAAGGAAAACCGTTCACTTCATGGGCAAAAATTCTGGCTACACTCGTCTTACCGGTGCCACGTGGGCCAATAAATAAGTAGGCGTGATTAATTTTACCCTCTTTTAAAGAATTAGCTAATGGTCCAGTTACTTGTTCTTGACCAACAACCTCACTCAGCTTTACCGGACGATACCGTCTATACAAACTCCTCATATCTCTTATTATACCAAGATGGTAGATTAAAACAAGAATTTATATTGCCGCTTCAACTGCCGCCCAAGTCGCGTCGTCGTTGTTTGCAGGAATCGTAATTGATACTTGCGAACCTTCGTGCAAGCGGAAATATGTCACCGAAGCATAAAGGATTTGATATTCTCGCCCAGAAACTTCTACGTAGTATTTGTCATCATGATGCGTTAAAGTGCCAATTACAGTCTTGCGCTCAACTGGCCCAATTTGTTTGTAGGTGAATTTACCGTCATCACCAATGGTAAGTTTCATAATATCGCCCTCGACAAGTTTCGACTTTGAAGCGTAGTTAGCTGGCACTGGATAATTTTTACCGTCAGGTCCAATCATAATTTGGCCGTCGAATATTCCTTCAATTACTTTGCCCTCAGGGCCAGATAATACAGTATCTCTTGGGGCAGTAATGGTATCACCATCGCCCAAAACGGAAACCAACAACTCTTTTGCGGCAGCCAAATTAGTTTCAGCCTCAGTAATAAGACTACGCAACCTTTTTATTTGTTTTTCTGGTATTTCAGACATCACCTCGCATCCTGTCTATATATAGTATTAATATTATAATATATCACCCAACCCAAAAAGTCAACATTTCTTCCAGAAAGTTTTCCACCGCTTTAACACCGGTAATGCTCAGATTGTTGTAAAAAATACATTTAGTATCTATTTATCAACTTTCCAAAGTCCTGTGTGTTTTTTGCCTTCATAAACCATTGTCGGAATTCCGCGTACCCTTAATTCATTTTCAACGATATAACGGTTTTCATTAATTTTATCTGTAATCTCTGGATAGTCAACGATTTCGTGCAGTTTTTCTAATCCATCTTTATTAAATCCACTGTCGATTAGCCATCCATCTAAAACGTCTCCTGCTTCTTCTTTTGAATAATAATTATTAAACAAATCTTGATATGATCGCATTTCTTCATCTTTCCAAGTAAAAATTCTGTCTAGTATCTCTAAAGCCATACCGGATTTGAGCTGTTCTGCTGCAAACATATAACGCACAATCAACTCCGAACTTGCAAACTTAAAGGATCCATCTGCATCTTGAATTGGGAAAGGTACTAGACGTACGTTGTAATTATCAAAGAAATCAGCTTCTTTTTGATTACGATAAGAAGTCATACAAACTGAGCAACCCGGATCAAGAATATCTAATGCTATCGGTGTATTATCTGGCAGCTCAGTGTTCACGGTAATATAGTTGAAATTGAACTCATCGGCATTATAATTACGGAATTTATCTGGAATGGCTTCAAATATTTCTCCCCACTCCTCGAACCAGCGCCCAGTTGCTTCAAATATGTTTTTTGGTTCATTTTGGTCTATTGAACACATCTCTGCACCAAGCGAACAAGCTGATGGCTTAGTGACATTGCACGAGCCTAGCGCCCAAAGCGCAAGTAATGATTTCACTGCGGTAAGTAAGGCCCAGACTGCTACAATAACAATAATTATTGATAATATTTCAATAATGGCCGATAAAGGTTTTACTAACTTCGGATGTTTTACGATCACGCGCGACAAAATTGTGTTTTTAACATCGTCTTTAAAACCGGTTTCACATTTTTGTAAACGTACCTTTTTCCAAAGGCATCCCCAAGCTTTCTTAAACATTTTCCAATAAGCCTTGCCGACAGCTGGCTTAAAGATAGAAACAATGGCTACAAACACCCCAATCAAAGCCAAGATAATAAAAGCTGCTATACACACCATAATACAAATATTTTACCACTAGTTTATTATTTTGCCCAGTACCTTTTTGACTTTTTCAATGTCGCTAACCCGATTATGGAGCCCTAAAGAAAATCTTACAAGCGGTGGACAGCCAAGCACGTGATCCAAATAATAATGCACGCAGAAATAACCAGTGCGCGCCATGATGTTTTCGCGCGACAAAGCCTCACCAAGAAGATGCGAGTCTACACCCTCTACATAAAACGACATTGTTGGATTAGCTTCTTTATTGATTAGATTTACTTTAGTCGAGCTATTTAAAAACTCAAACAATTCTTTAGTATTATTCTCTAAATTTTGCCAATCGTGCTTTGGTAGTTTTTCAATCCAGTCAATGGCGGCGCCGAGACCAATAATTTCGCCCCAAGCCTGCAACCCAGATTCGAACCTAGTAAAACGGTGCTCCTTATTTTCTGCTGAAAGCTGATAGGATTCTTTTTGTACATCGTCTACCATACCGCCGCCCAACCAATACGATTCCAAAACTTTTACCAAATCATCATTCCAAACAATCACGCCGAGCGACGGAGCGTAAAGCTTATGTGCCGAAAAACAAATTGCATCCACCTCTACGCCACGGAGAATATCTACTGAATGCGCCATTGCTTGCGCCGCATCAATTATTAAAATTCCACCAGCCTTATGCACGGCCTTACACATGCTTTCGATGTTGAGCAACTTCCGCCCATCAATATTTGAAGCGGCATTTACTACTACAATTGCATCGGAAAAATCATACGCGCTTAAATCGATAGATCCATCTTCTTCGCGTACCATTACTTCGCGCGGTAATCCGGTTCTCTCAGAAAAGGCCAAAGTACCAAGAAAGGGCGAATTATGCTCAATGTCACTCGTCATAATCTTTGAAAACTTAGTAGGATTAATCTGTGATAATATAAGATTGATACCGTAAGTTGTATTAAGAGTAAAAGAAACGGTATATTTGCGCTCTTTTAACTTTAGGTATTTCAAAACCTTTTCCCTTGTATCATCGACTAGAGCATCAGTCTCCCGCCCCCATCTGTATTTAACTCTTTCGCCGCAAGAATTATGTTCTGTATAGTATTTATTTAAAGCATTTATTACTGGTCTTGGACGCAAACTCTGACAAGCTGCATCCAAATATACCTCCCCTTCACCCAAATAGTCAAAATCATTCATATACTATATTATACATTGTTTTTTTGAAAAAAGTATGATATAATTTCAATAGTTACCAAAGACAGTGGCGGTGCGAAAGCGCTTAATCATGCCACCGAGGCAAATCTTGTATCATTTGGTGACGCTATTTAACAATTAGCTAGCTTTTAATATAAAGGATAACCAAAGGACTTTTTATGGCAATTTCAAAAGATAAAAAGAACGCATTGGTTGCTGAATTAACCGAACTTCTGAATGATTCCAAAATGGTAGTCTATGCAAAATATCAAGGACTTACCGTTGCAGAACTTCAAGAACTTCGCAAAATTGCACGCGAGGCTGGTGTTAAAATAAAAGTAGTGAAAAACCGTCTAGTAAAAGTAGCGATGAAAGAAATCGCTGCCTATAAAGACACTGAAGCTTCTAATCTAACTGGTCAATTGCTCTATGCGCTTGGCACAGATGAAGATTTCGATGCTGCAAAGGTGCTCACTAAATTCGCCAAAACCCATGACAAAATGGAATTAATTGGTGGTTTTAATTCTGAAGGCGCTAGCCTTAGTACCGAAGAGGTCAAAACTCTCGGTTCCCTCCCGACCAAGAACGAACTTATCGCCCAGGTGGTGGATACTTTGTTGTCTGGCATCAATGGCGTCGTTTCTGGCTTGGAAAAGCATGCAGAAAGCAACCAATAATTATTAGAAAGGAATATTAATATGGCAACTGATATTAAGAAGTTGGCCGAAGAGCTTGTCAATATGACTGTGCTCGAAGTTAACGAACTCAAAACTGTCCTCAAGGACGAATACGGCATCGAGCCTGTCGCCGCTGTAGCTGTTGCTGCTGCCGGTGATGCAGGTGCTGCTGCCGCTGATGAAAAATCTGAGTATGACGTGGTATTGAAAGATGCTGGTGCTCAGAAGATTGCAGTTATCAAGGCCGTAAAGGAAGCAACTGGACTTGGTCTTGGCGAAGCAAAAGCTATCGTAGATGGCGCTCCTGCTACCGTCAAAGAAAAAGTCGCCAAAGCCGACGCCGAAGCAATGAAGAAAGCTCTCGAAGAAGCTGGTGCGACCGTCGAACTCGCGTAAATACACTAATGCTAGCAATTGTTCAAAAAACCACCCATGAAAGGGTGGTTTTTTGATTTAATCTTCACCTCGTGTCGTTGTAAACTGCACAACGCTACCTAGAGCGGCGCCACCAAACAACAGTGGGAAATAATAAATTGCTGGATCCATGCCAGTCGCAAAGAATAATATTAAGGTTGTAATAGTGTAAGAACCGACTAGCGCGGTAGCTAAAATAATTGCCGGTTTAACCAACATCGCGGCCGAACCAGCCAATACGACGCCAATTACGGCTCCGATAATAATTGTTTGAACGTCGGTGCCGAAATATTGTATGGTTACCATCATAGTTAAGGCAAAAACTGCAACACTTATACAAACTTTCTCAATAGTAAAACCAAACATCGCAAGAAGCAACCCTCCGACCAGCGGAAAAACATTTTGCCAAAATACATCATTTACGATGTCTGGCATCACATTTGCCAATGATGGCATAAAAACTACCACCAGGTTAAAGCCAATCAAAAACCAAAGAATAAAGAACGCTATCTTTTTGACTTTAAAGCCGGCGAATAACAACAATAAGCCGACTATTGCCATCATTATTACTTCTGTATGATTAAGAAAACTAAAATTTATATTCATAAAATCATTATAACATAACTTGTTTGTTAGTTATAAAGATTTTCGATTTCAATCGAGGGACCCATCGTGGTAGTGATAAACACGCTCTTTACGTAGGTACCTTTAATAGAAGCAGGTTTTTGTGACTTTAGTGAATCAAAGAATGTGTTAGCATTTTCAAGTAACTTATCTGCACCAAATGAAACTTTACCAAGACCAATATGGACAATTGATTGCTTATCAACACGGTATTCAACCTTACCGGCCTTAGACTCTTTGACGGCTTTTTCGACATCCATGGTCACGGTGCCAGCCTTTGGATTTGGCATTAGGCCTTTGGGGCCGAGCAACCTTGCATATTTACCAAGCTTTGGCATATATTGTGGTGTAGAAATCAAAACATCGAAATCAATCACGCCTTTTTCGAGTTGCTTTAAGAATTCTTCGTCTTCAGCAATATCAGCACCAGCAGCCTTAGCGGCTTTACAAACATCAAGTGGAGCAAAAACCGCGACGCGCACACTTTTACCATTACCATTTGGCAAAACTATGGTAGTACGAATATTCTGGTCTGCCTGGCGTGGATCAACACCGAGTCTTGCATGAGCTTCTACAGAAGCATCGAATTTCACTGGGCTAGTCTTAATAGCTAGTTCCAAGGCATCCTTAAGATTATAAACTTTTCCCTTTTCAATCAATTTATAAGCCTCTTGGTACTTCTTACCACGACGCTCGATACGTGGACGAGTCACTGGCTTTGCGCCTTTTGGCTTCTCGCCAGCAGCATCCGCAGCGGCACGCTCAGCCTTACGAGCCTGACGCTCTTCCTCGGCTTTTACTTCTTCGTAGTGCTTCTTGGATTTCTTACCAGACTTAGCAAAAGTTTCTGGCTCTGCTACCTCTACATCTTTAGTTTCGGTCTCAGCTACTTCAGTAGTTTCGACATTATCAAGTTTTTTGGCTTCATCTTCAGCCATAATATTATCCTTTCTGTGGTGCTAACGGGTGTAACCCTCCCACGGTTAATTGAATATTGATATTATACCAAAAAAATAAAGAATTGACAAGAGTAAAAAACAGGAGTATAATAGTAACTGTTACGTAAATGCTTCTAAAATAATAAAATAATAAGGATTTTGCTATGGCAGAGAAAAAAGTAATTGGGAATTTGAAACTAAGAATTCCTGGTGGCAAAGCAACAGCTGGCCCTCCGGTAGGTTCTACCCTTGGTCAATGGGGCTTAAATATGATGGATTTTATTAATCCATTTAATGAGAAGACCAAAGAATTCATGGGTAAGAATGTGATTGTTCATATTAAGGTTTACGAAGATCGTACATTTGATTGGACTTGCCTTGGCCAGCCAGTTGATGATTTGATTCGCGAAGCAATTAAACTCGACAAAGGCTCTGGTAAGCCAAATGTTGATAAGGTTGGTAAGATTACTCGTGCTCAGCTCGAGGAAATAGCTCAAAAGAAAATGGACCAACTAAATGCCGTCGACCTAGAAGGCGCAGTCAAAATTGTCGCTGGTACTGCCCGTTCGATGGGTGTAACTATCGAATAATAAATTAATGCCTAAAAAAGCAACGGTTCACGCCGTTGCTTTTTTGTGTTGTTCATGCTATAATAAAAAAATAATCCGCTTTGTGTGTCGGGCGGAAAATACAAATACGGGGGGTTATAAAAGTGACACAGGAACACTTGCAGGAAGTTAGCGAGATACGAAGAAACATTTTTTTCGAATCCCCAGAAGACGAAGAGCTCTGGACTGAGTCCTTTACTACAGCAATGCAGCTCTGGGAAGATTTCGCCGAAGGCTATCGTACGGCAATCATCGAGTATAAGTTTCTCGCGGCCGAGCGTCGCAAAGCAAAAATATGCCCGATTTATGCCATACCGAAAGGTATCATCAACGAGTATCCCGTCATCAGATTCTTCTTTTGCCTCGACGAGATTTCGGCGCGTGAATATTTAAGAGATATTCGCGCAGAAGAATTGCCGGCCAGGACTATGAGATTGTTGGAAACAATCGAAACGAACCATGCATACAACAGCATTGTCACGAGAGTGAAAGAGTTTCGTTACCGGCAAAAACATGGGTACGGCAAGACGTGCTACTGTTACGGGCTCTCCACGCGTCTTCCTTCTCGCAAATAATTTTCTGCAAAAGGCCGCCCCGTATGGGGCGGCCAATCACTTTTATAATGGCCTAGAACTAAGCCAATTGTTTTACTTGCAAAGCGTCAAGCTCTACAGGGGTTTCACGGCCAAACATACTTACCATGACTTTTAACTTGCCTTTAGCGCCGTCAATCTCAGAAACTGTTCCCTCAAATCCTTTAAATGGACCATCGGTAATTGATACCACCTCACCAATTTCATATTTAACCGAAAACTTCGGGTCTTCTACGCCCATACGTTTCTTGATCTTAGAGATTTCTTTTTCGGAAACAGGAGTTGGCTGTGTGCCAGTGCCGATAAAGCCAGTTACGCCAGGAGTGTTACGAATTATATACCATGTTTCATCAGAGAGTTTCATGTCAACCAATACGTAACCTTGCAAAATCTTGCGATCCACAACCTTACGCTTGCCATTTTTGATTTCAATCTGTTTTTCTTTTGGTACAATCGCCTCAAAAATTTTACCTTTCATTTCTGGTGTTTTTACACGCTGGTTTACCGAATCAGCCACCTTATCTTCATAGCCACTATAGGTGGAGATTGCATACCACGCACGAGTGTCATCATATCTATTTACTGCCATTTGTAATCCTTTCTTTAATTACCTAATATTAAACCAAATATAAATCTAAAGAATAAATCAAGGAGTAGAATAATCACCATGAAAAGTGCGGTGTAAACAAACACGGCAAATACCATTTTCCAGGTCGCTTTACGATTCGGCCAACGTACCTGGCGAATTTCTTTCCAAGAATCCCTCAAATATCGGCCAAGCGCTACAAATGGACGGAATAAAATAAATACCTTTTTACCGCTCTTTTGGCTTTTCTTTTCGGCTTTTTTTGCTTTTTTCTGCTCTTTTAGTTTGGCTTTTTCGGACTTCTTGTCTTGCACGACTACTTTTTTGCGTGTAATCGTCGGCTCGTCCTGGACTTCTGGTTTGGTGGGCCCATCGCTTGCCTTGATTCTGGTGATCTTCGCCATAATGCTCCTTTTATTCTATTATAACACATCAAAAAAGTCTGATACCAGACTTGTCAATAGTATAGCGCATATTAATGAATAATACAAGACTTTTTTAAAAAAAATGTGCTATAATATTCATAACCGTTGGGGATTCGCCAAGTGGTAAGGCAGTGGGTTCTGGTCCCACCATTCGGGGGTTCGAATCCCTCATCCCCAGCCACAAGAGCACCTCTATTCCAGAGGGCTTTTTTAGCTAATGACTCGGACCTTCGATGCGAATCCCTCATCCTTAAATACGAAAAATGAAAAATGGACTTACTACACCGGAGATTTAATTAGATATTCTGCGAGGTTATTTTTGTCTTGCTTGTCCAAGCGGAATGACTTTATTAAGTCAGATATGCTCCCGTCAGCTTTCTTATTCCAGTTGGGTTCTCCTGTCTTTTTATTTAAATTCAATGTAACGATATAGTTGGTGATTGTATAGGGCATATCCGAAACGGTAGACGGATAGGAGCCAGCATTAACCATCGCCATATATTCTTCCATGTCTATACTTATGCCAATACAATTTAGAGTCAAAGAATAATCGTTTTCGCTCTCTTCTAATTCATAACTATAAATCGAACTAGGCTGCGTCATAGTGGTAGTCACTGCATACACCGGCAAAGTTTTTTGTACTACCGCCGAAGAAGTATCTGTAAAGACTATTCTATCATTAGTACTATTTCCAATGGTTTCTTTATAATAATCCACATACTTTTTGTTAAACGAAACTGCTTTAGGCCAATATGCCGGTGAATGTATATCTTTATAATCCTCAGTTGACACTATTGCATAATAATCGCCAACCAGTGTGGTAGTAATTTCGTTTTTTCCAAAATCTGATACATGATAATCAATTTCTTCAATTTCATCTATTGATTCGTATGAATAATCTAGCACAATATGGGTTTCTTCAGTTTTCAGTGCTAATGTTGGATCTGCGTAACCTTTTGGCATATAACCTGGTTGGTTCATGATTTTAAAAGCCGCAATTGTTTGCTCTTTAGTGAGATTGTCGAAATCATAATCAAAAATACTCTCCGCGTCTGAAATCTCGTCCCCGGAAGCAGGTGAGTTTGTCGGTTTTGGAGTTAAAAAAATAATTAAATCAATTATGCCAAGAATAATTATGGCTAAGCCTAAAACACTTAGTATTATTTTATATACAATATTGTTGTTTGCTTGTTTTGAGGTATTTATAGATACATTTTGTATAGCATCTTCTTCGTTTTTAATCAGATCCAAACTCGTTGATTGTTTTTGCATTTTAATCCTTCTATCTCCATTATACCATAAACATAAATATGAGAGCTTGCTCTCATATTTTTATATTAGGGGCCGAACTCGAAGTCTCCAGTTATAGTGTGAAGTTCACCACCATTCATACTATAAAACGGCAACGGTTCATCAGTCACAGTTTGAGTCTCATCATTATTTATATTATCTAATGGTACTGTTCCGTCCGTCGCAGTATGATTTTCATCACTATCTATATTATCAGATGGCACCGCTTCTACAGTCGCGTCTTGAGTTGCGTCACTATTCGCATTATTGGATGACAACGTTTCCCCAGCAACTGTCAGGACGGAGTCGCCAGTAATAACATAGGTTGTAGGATTGTCTGTAGCTGTATCGAGAGAGCCGTTTGATGTAGTGGTATAATCTACAAACCTATAGCCAGCATCACTTAGTGTTGTGGTGACCGTATAGGAAATGCCATGCCTCAGGGTAACTGTTCCACCACTCGTCGTCACGGTCTGAGTGCCGTAAGCAGGATGAGAAATAGCTACACTAGAAATGCCCGAGCCGGCAAAGTAGATAGTAGCAGTATGGACAGGAGTTTCAAGTATGCACCTTGTAGCTGTAGCATAATTATGAGTAAGACTATTGCTCATTACTATTCCATTTTGCCTTATGATAAATTGTTGTGGGTTTGAGGCATCGCCTCTTGTTGCAGTCCAAATTGAACCTTGAAAATCTGGGTTACTATTGAGTTTGCCCGAGATAAAGCTTCCAGCAAAAGGTATAGAAGTATTATATTGCAAACTAGTTGGAGAACTTGCGTTTTTGTAGCTATAGTAATTATAGAGACTGTAAATATCACCGGCAATATTGCCTGTGGGGATATGCCAGCCGGCAGGACAGATGTCACCATCAAGATCATAATAAGAGGATGGATTGGAGTCTGTCTCAGGTATATTAGTTTTGCTGGTGCCATTGCCATAGCAATAAGTACCCGCAGAGGCAGCACAGTAGTTGTATAGAACACCTACTTTTCCACTGCCATTTCCGTAGACGGTAACTGTAGAATCTTTGTTCCACTGGGTGCCACTTTCATTAACGCAAGAACCTGAATTGAGACATGTACCAGAAGAAACCGACATCGGTACACTGTAATAATCTTGATTGCTATTTACCCAGGCTTCGCTATTGATGCCGGCAGTAGGATACTGATCACTAGCAGTACCACCACCATTCTTGAGGTATTGAAGTTGCTCAGCAGTAGCGTTAGTATTTGATGCAGTCACGTTAGCTAAAATATCGCTATCTCCTAGGTCTAGTCTCAAATTATCTAACATCCAAAGATGGCCATCAGCTAATTTTGAAACACAATAGGGCTCACCGTCGCGAGAATCTCTTAAATAATAAGGTTGTTCAGCATAGAGCGCCTCTAATATTGTGACGTAATTAGCAGCGTTGATTTCTTGCATATAAGTAATATTTGGAACTTGAGTATTACAGGATGCTGGAGGATCTGGTCCTAGATTAGCTTGACTTGTAACGCTGAGGGTTGTAGCGCTGTTGATGGAATAAGTAGTGGTCGCATTTGAAGTGGAACCTAAATTGCCGCCACTAGTAGTAGACCAGCTACTAAATGTATATCCAGTAGAGAAAATAGGAGTAATAGTATAATTAATACCGGCATATAAGTTCACGGTTGTCGTTGTGGTACCATCTCCGTTGCCGTTGTTATTGGCTACTGTTTGGGTGCCATAGCCTGCGTGATAGAAGTCAATGCTAGATGTGCCAGCATCCATATTGACTGTAACTGTATAATCGGTAGCTTGATTAACGGAGAGTGTTAGGGCTGTGTCGTCGGTGATAGCAAAAGTGGTTGGGTTCTGATTTGAATTTCCTATAACACTACTGGCGCCAATAGTCCAGGTATCCAATATATAACCAGGCGCAGGGCTAGCAATTATTGTATATGTAGCTCCCCGAGCTAAACTAACGGTGTTATTTCCACTTGTTGCGGTTACGGTGCCGTAATTATCATTTTCAAACGTTACACTACTGACATTTAGTGGTAACGTTACTGTAACACTATTATATACTGTAGCAGTACCATTAAAGACGCACCTAACTGCAAAACCGTCCCACTTATTAAAGGAATTTGCATTTGCTTGCATTATCCCAAGTGCATACCCGAGTCGATAGGCGCTATCATTATCTTTGGTAGTTGCTGTCCAAATTCTACCATTAGAATAGCTTGAATTTCGTTTATTATTATTGTAATCACCTGACCAGACAAAATTATTTGGGAATGCACGCCAGATAACATCAGAATTATCGGCGCCATTATTGATCATTACGTTCAACGCGCTATATTCGCCGCCGCTGCCGCCAGTTGGCAAGTGCCAGTTGGCAGGGCAAATATCTCCCGTGAGTACGCCATCATGGTTAGGGCCACTTTGTTCTGTGGTATTGAAAGTACCGTTCCCGGCAGTAGCAGTATACCAGTTATAATAAACACCATAAGAATACCACCCACTTACTGCATCATTATTAGTATACGATTGTGTCAAACTCCTATTTAGACTATTTGCATTGTATTGGATTTGATTAATGCAATCAAGGCTCCTAACGTTACAAAGCGTATTTAAGGAATGAGTATCATCGTCATTTGACGCTTCTATAAAATCAGTAACCGGATTGTTTGTGTTCTGGGCGGTGATAGTGGCTGCCCCAGGATCTAGACGGAGATTTTCGACAATCCAGCACTTTTCGTCACCCAACTTAGCTACGGCGTATGTCTGATTATCACGAACATCCGTCAACGCTGTTATATCGCCTTGAACCATGGAATTACAGCCACTCCAATCCTGTAGATTGCCAGTAGAAGGTACCCATTTAGCATAGAGTTTCAATCCTGAAGAGGTAAGGTCACCAGTGTCAATTGTTGCATTTGGACCATAAGGAACCGCATTGACAGAGGTAATCCAGCCCGCAAAGCCATATCCAGTTCTGGAGTAGTTGGATGGGATGAGTGTCGCGGTGCTATTTGACGTAGCGAGTTGGTTTGCCATTGTGCCGATGCCACCGTTTGGACTATCGGCGCCATTGTCAAAATAGCAAATGTAATTAGCTGGGCAAGTATCAACCTGGAAAATAGCATAAAGTGTCTTGGTGGCTAAACCACCAGAACTAATGATTGTGACGGTGCTTGGCGTAAATGTATTGTTAACGGCATCATAAACATAGTCAGGAGTAGTGTCACTGCTAACCTCGCTATAACCTAGGAACTGATAACCAAAAACATGAGGGATGGTGATGTTAGAAATAGTAAACTCATAAGAGCTGTTCTGGCTAGTTACAGTTACATCTTCTGGGATTTCGGTAGCAAAACCGCCGGCATCGTAATCGAGAGTAAATTCATTGGTGTCCGGTATAAACATGTCGCCTTCCTTGATGCAACGAACGGCGAAGGCGTCCCACTTCTTATATGATCCCGCAGGAGTGGGATTGCTAGAGACAATGCCAAGCCGATAGGCATTAAGATTTCCGTCTGGCGTAGCACTCCAATAACGACCATAGGTATTGCGCCCATTCGGCACATCATAGTTGTAATCACCAGAATAGATAAAGTTATCGGGGAATTTTATCAAACCGTCATCCGTGGTCGTAGATGCGTTATTAGCTAAATTATTCAGTGTTACAAATTCGCCATCCTGACCACCAGTTGGTAAACGCCATCCAACTGGACAAATATCACCAGTTACGTCAGCGTTACTTGTGCTATAGGTACCATTGCCAGCCGAAGCAGTATACCAATTGTACATCACGCCGTAACTATACCACGATCTGTTTACGCTATTGTTGTTGTGTGCCGGAGAAAGGGTGCGATTTAATGCATTTGTGTTGAAGTGAATTGTGTCTATGCAAGTGTTGTCATCGTCGTTACATAGTGTATTGGAACTGGCAGAGTTGGGGGCAGCCGCAATAAAGTCGGCAGTAGGCGAATTTGTATTACTGCTGGTAAAGGTGGTAGTGGAAGGATTAAGGCGAAGGTTCTCTATCATCCAACAATTTCCGTCTTCCAGTCTAGCAACGGCATAAACGTCATCATCACGGGTATCCGTAAGAGCAATTATCTCGCCAAATTCCATATCATTACATTGAGTTGAACTAAATGATTGCATTGTGAAATTTGAGTCTGCCGGTAACCACACTGCGTATAGAGTAATTTGGTAGTCCTGATCAGCATTCGCAAGAAAGTTATCATCGATAGCAATAGATTGATTTGGTCCATAAATGGTTACTGCTTGCCCATTTGCCAGTTTAGTACTAGCACTACTATCTAGACTCCAACCTGCGAATCCATAACCAATGCGGGAAAAATTAGAAGAAACAAGTGTTCTTTGGCCTGATTCAAGATTATAGATTTTGGCATTCGTCATAGTTCCAGCATCGGAGCCATTGCCATCATAAGCTAAACTATATACTGATTGCCAAATAGCATACAAAGTGAGAGTTTGGCCCTCAGAAATATGCATCCGATCAGCGGCATTAGCGACCGAATCGCCTCCGCTCACAACTACACCACTACCATCGGCCATAGTATTCCAGCCAGCGAACTGATAAAGAGTTTTTGTGAATGAATTATTCGAAGCTACCGCAGTACTGAAATCAATGTTAGTATCATCTGACATCGTGCCGTCGCCGCCGTTGGCATCATAATGAATGTTGCCGGTAACATGATAGACTGGATTAAACAAACAACGTACAGTTTGTCCACGCACTTTCGCTGTGCCGTTAGAATTCATATGCACGCCATCCGGTTTTAACCAAAGGTTAACAGCATTAGATGCGCTAGCCGCATTAATGGTAGCATAGCTGCTAGAAGTACCACGATTATAACCAGAATTCTCCCGATATTCACCGCTTAGAATAAAATTGTAAGGATATGTTCGCCAACGTTTCGAGGCGGCTAGACCGCCTTGGGAACCGGAGAGTTGGTTGGTGCCGTTCCCTCCCATAGCAATATCAAGAATCGCCAAATCACCGTCAATACCATAACCAGATGGTAGTCGCCAATTGGCCGGACAAATGTCGCCATAGGCAGATGCACCAGCGGTATTTAAACCATATGTGCCATTTCCAGCAGTGGCAGTATACCAGTTATAATAATGTCCGTAAGAATACCAAGAAACGGAGTCGGTATTCGCAATATATGAGACAGATAAGCCACGATTTGTATTATTAGTGTTATATTTTATCTGATTATTACAAGCAGCGTTATTATTAGCACAAAAACTGTTTGATGATGCAGGATGGTTATTGTTGACGGCTGTCGAAAAATCTGCAGATGGCTTATTGGTGTTCAAATCTGTAATTGATAAGTTTTGATTACTTAAATCTAGACGTAAATTTTCAATCATCCAACATTTATTATCGGCGAATTTAACTACGGCATATGTGTTTTGGTCACGGGAATCCGTAAGAGCAGTAATGCTATTCTGGGCAACAATTAAATCCCCAGTGATATCATCATAACGAATAGCCGTCATTCCACTGCAGCCATTCCAACCTTGTAGATTCCCCGACGATCGAATCCAGCGAGCATAAAGTTGTAGCCCTCTAACAGAAAGATCACCAGTAGTAATCGTTTGGTTTGGGCCATAATTATTACCTGAACCATCCGGTTCGGTATTCCAACCCGCAAAACCATAACCTGGGCGAGAAAAATTAGATGCCAATAAGTCGATATTTGAATTTGAACTAGCGAGTTGATCTGCCATTATTCCAGTAGCATCATCGTAGTTGCCGGCATAGCAAATATAATTTGCTGGGCAAGGTAGAACATTTGCTGTTATGACAATATCAAAAGTGTTGCTGTAATTGCCAGGCGGAGTAGAAGTAGGAACTTTAACGCCATAAGTCAATGTATGATTATTGCTACCAGCAGTGGAAGTTTGGAACAATACGACGGGGTTATCAAGTGGTTCTGGTATCGGTAAATAGTTTGCACCACCATCTACGCTATAGCCATAGCCACCATCAATTGAACCAACTGGAATACTAGATGAACCACTCGGTAGGATGAAAGTAGGAATGGTTTTTGAATTATCTAACTCATGGGTTAAAGCAGAAGAATCGCCAGCGGTGATTAATCCAATTTTATAGCCAGCCAGGCTAGAAGTAGAAGCGGTGATGGTTTGGCTCTCAGCGCCAAATTGACCTGCAGCAAGGCTCAGATAAACAGAATTAGAAGAAATGGAAATCGATAAATTCGATTCAGCAAAAACCGCCTGACTGGTGAAAAGTAGGCTAGTAAATGAGAGTATGTTTAAAATTATTAATTTTTTAATTGGGCCCTTCACAGACCCTTCCTCCAACACTCTCGCATATATTCATTATAACATAAACATAATAAAAAATGGAAAAAAGAAAACATTCAAAAAGTCACAGCAACGCCAGCAGTTTTGTCACCTGTAGATAGATTTCGCGCAGAGATCTGGAAAAATACAATCAAATAAAATATCATGATATAATCTTGAATATGGAACAAAATGTGGTTAAAGTTGAGCAATATACTAAAAGTAAAAGTGACTATTATATTTTATTTATACTTAACGCCTCAGAAATGATCTTGGAGCTAGTAGCTGCGCGCTTATTGTCGCCGTATTTTGGCAACAGTAATTTTGTTTGGACTGCCATTATTGGCATTATATTGTTAGCCACAAGTCTTGGAAATGTCATTGGTGGCAAAATTGCTTCATGGAAAAAGCCCAAGTTTTGGGTAGGCTCCCTTTTGCTCATTGCTTCGATTTATATTGCTATTACCCCAATATTTGGTGCATCGGTCTTGCAATCTATCAAAGAGATAAGTATAGGTGTGCAAATTTCATCAATCATCGGCAGTATTATATTCTTCCTTATACCATCCATTATTCTCGGTACCATTACGCCAGTCATCATGAAAGAAAGAATCGGCAATAGTAAAGATAAAGGTAAGGAATCGGGGCGCATTACGGCAATCATAGCGATAGGCAGTCTAGTCGGTACATTTTTAGGTGGTTTTCTGTTGATACCTGCTTTAGGTACGAAGATGATTTTTGCTCTACTTGGTGTAATTATTATCCCAGTGGTGATTCTGTTAAGGCCGTTAAACAGTGTGAAGACGAAAAAATATAAACGAAGCTTTATTGTGATGTTAGTTTTATCTATAATGGTAAGTGTTGTTTCAATCATGACGATCATTTATAATGACAAAACTGGCGTGATAAGTATCGATACAGAATATGGCAGAATCATTATTGAAAATGGTCGATATGAGGGAGAAGATGTTAGGTATTATCGTCAAAGCGGAGCGTATTCTTCGGCCACTTTTTTAGATGAAGAACGTAAATTTGATTTAGTGTTTAATTATTTAAAAAAATATGATTTGATGTTTGATTTTTTGGATGTTAATCAGGTTGCAATGATTGGCGGGGCGGCTTATCAGTACCCCAAGTATTTTATCTCACATTTTCCTGACAAGAAAATGGATGTAATTGAAATCGATCCAATATCCACGGAAATTGCAAAAAAGTATTTCTTTTTGGACGATTTAATAAATTTGTATGGCCAAGAAAGGCTTGGGCTATATAATGATGATGGTAGGATTTTCTTGTCAAACAATAATAAAAAATATGATGCAATATTAAATGATGCCTTCTCCGGTGAGGTACCTGTAGGTACTTTGGCAACATTGGAAGCTGCAGAAATAATAAAGCAGCAATTGAACACCGACGGAATCTATATGTCAAACGTTTTAAGTGCGGTTGAAGGTAATGGCGGCAAATTCTTGCGCGCCGAAATAAAGACTCTCGAAAAAGTCTTCAAACATGTTTATGTGATACGTGTACGCGAAAACGCTACCAAAAAAGATTTTACTAACTGGATGGTAATCGCAACAGACAATGATAAATATAGGCCAGAAGCAACTATTGTAGTTAATTTAAGCGACGAAGACATAATATTAACGGATGATTATAATCCGATTGATAATTTAATATCAACAAGATATCACGATAATTAGTTATATAGCATTGTCATGCGTCATGCCATATATGAATCGTTTTAACAAGCATTAGAGTCTAACCCCCAATCGAATAGAAATACTTTTTCAACCATTCCTCGTCTACAATTTCACCGTTTTCGTCTGTTGGAACGCCAGTCGTCAAATCGTCGGCTATTTCCAAAATTAGATCCTTAAGTTCAACGTTATTTTTGAAATAATCTGGGATTTTCTTATAACCTAGTGCCGCGCCAACGATATTACCAGTTATGGCACCTGTTGAATCTGAATCGCCATCGTGATTAACGGTAGCAATCACGGCATCTTCAAAACTGTCTTCATATTTTAATGAGCAAAATAGTGCAATCGCTAGAGCTTCTTCTGCTACCCATCCACCGCCAAGTTCATAAATAGCCTTTAAATCTTCGGTTTTGTCTCTAGCAAGAGAAACCGCCCTCTCCAATAATTCAGATAAATCGTTCTTTGCCCTATTCCAAATATTCTCGAGGTTCTTCGTATAATAATATGCTTCTGGTGTCCACACATTCATTTTGGAAATTGCAGTTTTTACAGCTTTTTTGATAGTCCAGCCTTCTCTAATATAATAAATAATTAATCCTAAGGTATACGCCGACAATATAGCAAGCGGATGTCCATGAGTTAGTGCACATGATTCGGCGGAAAAAACTGCAGCTTTTTCGTCTGACGAAACAAATAATCCAATCGGAGCAATCCGCATCACGCCACCGCAGCCCTTACTGTCATTGATTGGCTCGCCAATACTTCCGGCCCTACCAGATGAAAGCGCGTCAATACAAGTCATACCTGGCGCACGCAAAACATTCAATTCTGGAATCTTGGCAATCCACGAAATTAGCCGGTGCTCCGGCACTCGTTGTTGGGTACTAAGCCAATCGAGGTAACCAAGATATATAGCTTCAGGCGGCAACATTGCAATACCACGAATTGTCCACCGCGTCTCCCGCCAAAGCAAAGCGCACGCCGTAAATAGAGTCATTTGTGTATCGTCAGAAATCACTCCGTAATCATCAAAAAATCTAGTAACCTGCCTAGGCTTGATATCTTTCTCAAACTCAATTTGATAACCAAGAGCATCGCCAATGGCACCGCCAATTAATGAGCCACGGATTCTATCTCTCAACACGTCAATTGAAGCGTCCGACATTAAATCGAATCCCTTTGCTTTTGCCAGAGGTGAAATTCATAATCTAGCGGTTTTTCACCACATGCATCGCGAAAATCTTTTTGAAACTTCAGGTATACGTCGTAATTATCAATGCGGCTCCAAGTTGCAGTTTTTCTAGGGTCCTGACCAAAACTGGAGTCGATTTGATTCATTTTTGCCGAAACTAGGCTTGTCTTTAGACCGTTAATGATATAGCTATCGATAGGCACATGGCAGAACTCGTAATAATCTTCAGTAATTCTGCTATCGGCAAGAGCCAAGTGTTTAAGAGCCATGTTAATCCATTTTTGGGCTTGGCCAAAAGAAAATTTTTGGTTGTATTTAGCAAAAATTGAAACCAATTTCTCGGATGTTTCCTTGTGCCAGGCGTCAAATTCGGCTTGGCTTTTAACGGATAAATCCTTAATGCGACCAATAAGATATTTGCTTGCCTCAGCCTTCATTAAGTCATGATTGGGGTTTTTCTGAATCCCGTGGATGGTCCGCGCAAGAGTGGTAAAGGCAATCCTCGCCACCGCCTCATAAATATCGCTATAATTTGGCCGATGATACCAATAATGAATAGCTTCGGCGTAAGAAGCATCCGGAGCCAACCTGCCCTTTGAAATTGACACTAAGAAATATCTTTTATCCTCACTAGAAATATTCATGTTACAACATATTATAATGATTTTTCCAGATTTGTCAACCACAAACAATTTCTTTTAAAATGGAAAAGCCCCGCTTCTCCAGCCCGAAGGCAAAAGAAACGGGGCAAGGGTATGTGTAATGCGAATCCGAGAAATGACCTATCGCCATGTAAAGACGATTACTTATTGCCGTACTGAGTATAGCTCTTGCCATTCTTGTCCGTGTGGACATTCCGGATGGAGCCATCGGGATACTCATCCCAGGAAAGGTGCCTGTCCTCGTCCCTGGAATAGGCCGTATGGTGCATGTGGTCGCCCTTCCAGCTAGAAGACCTGCCTCCGCCACCCTTGACGATGTCGTCGGCTGCCCTTTCGACGTCTACCTTACCATGATTATCGTACTTCGCCATTTCAAAACCCTCCTAAAAATAAAGTACTGTAGTAATACCGGAAAATATTATACAAAAAAATTCGTGATTAGTCAAGTGCACCTTACGCAAACAATTCTATTGTACTGGTGAATATTTTTCCCATCAAAAGTAAGTGGCATTAGCCAGCCGGCAATACTGTTCATAGTTGCATCGCACGGAATAGTAGCTTTCAAAAATCTTAGTAGTGCAGGATGATTAAAATAATACTCCGATAGACGTTCCAACCGCAAAAGGCTGGGTTTAATCTGCTTCGTTAAATCTGTAACTTCAATCTGTGAAAAACCGGATTCAGCCAGGATCTTTTTCATATCACCAATATACTGTCCAGCATCCGTTACCCGCATCGAGGCAAGCGTAAAAGAAGAAACCCGTTTTTCAAAATCAGTCATCTCATTGCGTGGTTTTGGCTCGTAAACATCAAAAATAATCAGTTTTCCGCCGGGCTTTAAGACTCGCGATATCTCTGTGATAGTCCGCTTTTTATCTTCACTGTGGCAAATAGTCTCTACGCCGAAAACAATATCAAAACTCTCTTCTTCAAAATCAGATAAATCATTAAAATCACCCTCGCAAAGAGTAATGTTCGCCGGGACTTTATTCTTTTTAAAGCTTCGATGTGGCAAATCCAACGCCGTGAAAAAAATGGATGAATGTCTCATTGCAAGATATTTAGAATTTGCCACTTTGCCGGCTCCAACTTCCAAGACCTTCTCCGTTTTATCATTAATAAAACTATTGATAAAGCGTGCCTGCTCTAGAAAATCATCTTTGTGAAATGCCCCGTCATTAGATAAACCCATATGAATATTTCCACCACCCCTAGAATGAATTAAGTTATAAAAGAAATCCGATTTTCGATAATACTTAGCGACGGCATCTTTGTCGGTTTTTTCATCCAAAAGAGCATCGACCTTATAATATCTATCGATTATTTCAATCCGCTTAGAAAGCTCTTGTTTTTTATCCGAAACTAACATGTTTTCCTTATACTATTACTAATTTTAACATACAGATTGGTACACCAACAAAAAATGGTTACCCCCTGTAATATTTATGCGGCAAAAAACAACTAATTTGACTATGCTATAATAGTAATTATTATGAATAAGAAAGTTTTTTCCGAGGAGCAACTAAAATCCTTATCAGCAGAAGAAATCATCCATAAACTTCAGTACGATAATTATTCCCTTCTTAAATCCCTAGGTGCCGAAAAACTTCGCAAAGAAATGGTCCCAGTCGGTAAAATCTGTAACGCTGCAATCAACTATGTACTTGGCTCTACCAAAAAGACCTCAAAAACAGACGAAAAAGAGCGTATCAAAAAAGCCCGTGCCAAACTAGTAAAGCATCTTAAAAGGCTGACACCAGGCACTTATGAAGGTTTTCCCAAAGACTCCAAAAACGGTCTCGTTGTTGGCTTTAATCATCCATCACTCGGTGAAATTGCCAGAATTCTAATGATGAAAATTGACGTCATGGGCGATAAACCGATGTTGTTCCCGGTGAATTTACCATGGTACGAGGCTCTCGCCCCCAATTATGATCGTATCAAAGAACTCGGTATCATTATTACACCTACTATCACCCCATCTACATGGAGTAAAATGAACCTCGAAAAAGGTTCTAGCCTTTACGAAGTCGGCAACAAAATCAAACACGATTTTAGGGATTTGTATACCAAACTCAGCCACGATATTATGAAAGAAGGTGGTGTGATTTTTGTTGCACCCGCTGCTACGCGTCAAGCCACCGTCTTTAAATCTAAAGCAGTCTATGAGAAAAAAGAACCAATCATTCCTACAATGTCGGTGCTTGCAATTGGATTATATAAAGACCGTAAAATCGATTGTGATTTCCTGCCGATAGCTGTTCTTCCACCCAAAAATTACAAACGTAACCTTAACTTCTTCAAGAAATACCAGCTGATTCCAGGTCAGCCTTTTACCGCTGAAGAGATTCGCAAAAAATATCTCAAGAAAAACGCCACCAAACTACCTGAGTTTGACTACGATTTTCATCAAAGAATTGCCGAACTTTTGCCCGAAGAATTCAAGTACTAATCTATTCGCTTCTTAAAGCTTCTACCGGGTCTTTCTTTGCGGCTGCCCGAGATGGAATCAATCCGCCAATCAAGGTCAAAATCACACTAAGAATAATTAATATTAGTGCGCTGATGGGCGCTAGAGCCGCATTGAGTGGAATATCGCCAGTAAAATGATGTAGAATCATATTGATAATCGGGATTAGAATATAGGACACTCCAATACCAAATAATCCAGACAACAAACCCACAATGAACGTTTCGGCGTTGAAGATTGACGAAATATTGCGTTTGCTAGCACCAATTGCACGCAAAATCCCGATTTCCTTGGTCCTTTCGTAAACCGAAATGTAGGTAATAATCCCAATCATAATTGACGAAACAATCAGCGAAATAGACACAAACGCAATCAAAACATAACTTACTGCATCTACAATTGTTTTAACTGATGCCATCAGAACGCCAGTCGTATCGCTGTATTCAATCACCTTGCTTTCCTGGTTATATTCACGCATTAAATCATTGTAGTGATCTAAGAATTCCATAAAATGCGTTTTGCCATCAAAAGAATTAAAGTAAAACGCTAGTTCCATCGGATCATTTAAATCTTGGTAGCCCAAAAGTGCTAGATTGGTATTATAGGTAGCATCCTTTTCGTTAAACATCGCCGAAACTACGCGTGCGAGTTCATCCTCGCTAAAATTTAGTTTAAATGCGCCAAGTAGAGCGTTAGCATCCAAGCCAAAAGCATTCGTAAATGATGAGGTAAGGTATGAAGTTAGCCCCATCACTTTATCTACGATGCCCATCTGCACCTGAAACTCGGTAATTTTAATAGCCAGGTTTTCAAAAGTAGCTTCCACTTCAGCTGAGCCGGTCAATCCATCCACAATCGTATCGGCAGCCGCGGCCGGCAGCATTACCGGATCTGTCGCTAAATCATAGCTCGGGTTGTATTGCTTAATATTCTCGGCGTACTGTTCGGCATAGCCATTGAGCATTCCGCCAATAATGCTACTATAAATCGCTTCAAACTGTTCCTTGCCGAGCAATAACGATTCGCCCATCACGGCAAGCTTATCCGAATCCGCCTCGATGACACGAGCTACGATGGTATCAATATCGCTATACATAAATGTTCCCATCGGCGCTTCACCTACAATATCGGCGATGGTAGCCCGTGCCAATGACTCGAGTTCATCCATTAAAGTCGTTTGTGTTGGCTTCACATCCGCCGTCACTTCACCGGCAATTTCTTTCATGTATTCTTCAGTCTTGGCGGCCACCGCATTCTGGTCGATATTGATTTGTACCGCATCAGCAATTTTCGATTCGTCCACACTTACAAAATCCGAAAATTCAAAATTGAATTTATTCTGTTTTTCGCCGAATTTAGTATTTGAAAAGATGTCGATGGTAGGATTTGCAATTTGTTTTTTAACAATCTCAGTCCTCGACGATTCGTCAATAATATGCGTGGTAAGACTTGGCAAATATAAAATCCCACTCCCCACCGCCATCAAGCTGTCTTCCATAGTTACCACGCCGACAATTTTGAGCTTCTCCGATTTATTATTATACACATCCCACATGTAGTCCGTATTACTCGACATATCTTCATAAACTTCATATTTCTCATTATATTGATAGGTGTCTGCGGGTATCAATAAACGAAGGTCTACATTTAACAAGTCGTCATAAGTTAATTCTAGTGGATCTCGTTTGATATTGACCTTCTCGCCACCCATAATTTTTGTAATAATGTCGCTTAACTCATCGGTATCGTGGAACCCCAACGAATACGTCAAAAGCTCAGATATTTCACCAGGGGTGGATAAATAAATAACCATCTCGTTATAGTTCTCCGGGTATCGTCCAGCTAATAACTTTGTGTCATTTTGCAAGTTTGTCGAATCGTATTGGCGAAAGACCGACGTCATACTGGAATAAGAATTAAGTAACGAATTACTCCCCAAAATAGTTGTAAACAAACTACTTGGATTAAGCTTTGCAAGATCCCCCGTTGCATCAACGGTATAGATCATCGGGTCAACGTTGTATTCATACTCAACCAGCCGTACATCATTTTCTAACTCTTCTTTATGGTTTTCGTAGTATTTCATGAAACTGTCTAAGTCATTATGTGTTACGCTACCAAGCGATGAAATTAGAACTTGGTTTTCTATCAGTTTTCCATCAGTAGATTCAGTGGCGCCACCTGTTAAACTAAGAAGTATGCCAGTAACATTGGTCGAATCACGTAATAGGGCCAAAGGGTAAGAAGTCAAAGTATCATGTTCAATCGTGTCAATATAGTTTTGAAAACCAGTTGATACTGCAAGAATCAAAGCGATTCCGATAATGCCGATTGAACCAGCAAAAGCCACCATTATAGTACGACCTTTTTTAGTTAGCAAATTTTTGAGTGAAAGTGAAAGTGCCGTGAAGAAAGACATCTTAGTGTGGCGGCCCTTATTTTTGGCGTCAGATTTTTTAAGATTAGTCTTAATTTTACCGTCATAAGGGTCAGAATCAGAAGTAATTTTGCCATCTTTTATGGCCACGATTCGAGTAGCATACTTTTCGGCGAGCTCAGGATTATGTGTCACCATTACGACAAGTCTATCGCGCGCTACATCTTTTAGGATATCCATAATTTGGACACTTGTATCAGTATCTAGCGCGCCGGTCGGCTCATCTGCCAGCAAAATTTCCGGATCATTTACTAGTGCTCGCGCTATTGCTACACGCTGCATCTGCCCACCCGACAGCTGATTGGGTTTTTTATAGATATGTTCAGATAAGCCAACGGCATCAAGTGCATTCTTTGCGCGTCTTACCGCCTCCCGCTTGGAAATGCCAGATAATGTCAACGCAAGCCGAACGTTATTTAACACTGTTTGGTGTGGAATTAAATTATAATTTTGAAAAACAAAACCAATTCGGTGGTTGCGATACGCATCCCAATCTTTGTCGCGGAATTTCAATGTCGAAACTTCATTTATCTTAATATTGCCAGAAGTATAATGGTCAAGGCCGCCAATAATATTAAGCAGTGTAGTTTTTCCAGAACCGGAAGGCCCCAAAATCGCCACAAATTCGTTGCTACGAAAATTAATCGACAAATGGTCGAGCGCGGCATGTTTTAGCCCACCGGTCTCATAGACCTTAGTAACGCCTCTTAACTCCAACATATACAACCATTATATCACACAAACGCATGTTATAATTACGCTATGGATGAAAAAATCTTTGACCGTACTGAAAAGAAATACGTTATTTCCAGGGCAGAATATAATTATCTAGTAAAAATAATAAAAACCCACATGGAAAAAGATGAATATTTTAAATCCAGCATTTATAATATTTATTTTGATAATGACGATTATGACCTGATTGTCCAATCCATCGACCACCCGCTTTTTAAACAAAAACTTCGTGCCCGGTCATATAAAGGCTACGATAAAGTTTTTTTCGAAATTAAAACTAAACTCAATCACAGATATTTGGATGATAGCGACGAGAATAAAGGGTATAAACGCCGCGTGCTAGTAACGAAGAAAGATTATAGGGACTACGTTAACAATAAGGCTGATTTCATAACTATTGCCACACGCAAAACAGAACAAAAAACTGATTATCAAATTGCCAAGGAGATCGACTATATGATTAAGTATTTTGATTTAAAGCCTAAGATTCTGGTAATGTATGACCGAGAATCATATAAAGGTGAAGATAACCTTCGTGTTACCTTTGATACGCGTCTTAAATACCGCACCACAAACTTAAAATTCTCAAAAAATCCAGCCGACAAACCTTACTTTGATGACAAAAAATGTATTATAATGGAAATTAAGGCGAAAGGATATATACCACTCTGGTTGGTACACGCCTTGTCGGAAAAACAAATTTATTCACAAAGATTCAGTAAAATTGGTAATATCTATAAAAAGATAAGAAAGGAACAAAATGTTATTCAATAGTATATTTGATAACACTACTGCGGGATTAGAGATTACTACTGCCCTTATTTGTGCTGGCGTTGCATTGGTGCTCGGTATTGCTCTAGCAATTACACATGCCAAAACTACGCAGACTACTAAAGGAATGATGATAACACTCGCTCTCCTTCCATTACTAGTGATGGCGGTAATGATTATGATAAATGGCAACCTGGGTACTTCCATTGCGATCCTTGGCGCCTTCTCCTTGATTAGGTTTCGTTCAATTGCTGGCCGCGCCAAAGATTTATTGTCGATTTTTGCCTCAATGATGATTGGGCTAGCTCTTGGTATGGGCCACGTTCTATTCGCGACCGTTGTCATGATTATATATATTATTGCAATTGTGCTATTTTCATATACGCATCTTCTCGAACCAGACGCTCGCGAACGAGTTCTTAAAATTGTTATCCCCGAAGATTTAGACTACGAAGATGTTTTTGACGAAATTTTTAAGAAATACACATCGCGCTATCGTCTTGTAAAAATGAAAACTATGAATATGGGTAGCTTGTATAAACTTACTTACGAAGTTCGGCTCCGCCATAATACTAAAGAAAAAGATTTTCTTGATGCCATCCGTGTCAAAAACATGAATCTAAAGGTCCTGTTGTCCGAACCATGCTGCGAGGAAGAAATCTAGCAAATATCAGAAAGTGTATTATTATATTTAACATTTATGCTATAATATAAGCATAAAGGAGGTATACAATGCAACTTGTTGCAATATTACTTATTACGGTGTCGATCCTGACATTACTATCGGGTCTTGCTGTTCTACTTGGTTCAAAAAAAGGTGATCGTTTACGTTCAGCTTGGTTTTTTGCTGCGACCGCTTTTGCCACAATTTGGATGGTGACCATTGCTCTTTTCTTAATTGCAAAGCCAGATTGGGAACCTAACATGGCTGGGCTAGTTGATGCCACATTCCTTAGCTCGATCTTTATTGATATTGCATTGCTAGGCTACATCAGCTGGCGCAAAAAAACTGGTCGCATCACAACATTGACATTCATGATCCTGGGCATTATTTATGCCATCGCATTTATTTGCCGACCAGATTTGTTATATACTGATATTGTATTGGCAAATACGGGCAATTCACTTGTCTTAAATATTGGGCCATTCTTCTTCGCGTATGTTGCATTCTTCTGCGCATTGGTCCCCGCAGTTATTTTAACGCTTTTGCAGCAGATATTTAAATCATCGTCGGATCGCATAAAAAGTGGTGACGTCGTACTACTTATTGGTTTTGCGATTTCGGGGACAATGTCATTAGTATTTAATCTGATTCTGCCGTTTTGGACCTGGCATCTTGTTTGGATTGGTCCGCTTGCAATTTCAACAACCATCATAGCATTTTATATTACGATTCTCCGTTTTCGTGCCCTTGCTCTTGAATCTCACTGGCTCAAACTGCTATCATACATTGTAATCTTGGCGTCAATTGCTGTATTGTATATGGTAGTCTTTTATATAATATTTACCGCAATGTTCCGTGGCGCACAACCATCAACAGAAGTAATTGTACTAAACTTCGTCATGGTGCTCTTCTTCTTACTACTAATGCCGGCCATGAATGAGTTATTAACATTTGTCCGTTCATTAATATCCACCCAAGGCAAAACTGAAAAAACAAATAATACTAAAAAGGAAGCTTAAAATGCCAGACCAACCATCAAAGAATCGAAAGATGACAGTGCTTTTGTCTGTTAATGCAGCAGTCATTTTGGTGGTGGGCGTTATGATTACGAGTGCTATCTGGCTAAACGGCGGTGTTGACTTTCGTGTGGTTGGAGAACGTTCGGATATTGTCGAAGACAATGTTGGTGAATTGGATTTATTGGAATCTGTCACAGATTCGGACGTGAAGCCTATTGAATATGTCACTGGTAACGATGACTACATTTCTACATCCAGCCATGAATTTGATAGTTCGGAGGTGCCCGCCGGTGAACTATGGAACGAGGGTGCCATCACTGTATATGCTACGCCGGACATTGATATTTGCGTTGGCGGCGGTCTAACCGATTTAGGCGAGATGTATTGGCAAACATCCAATCCGAACGTTATTGAAGGATTTTATGATTCATCGCGCTCCTGGCTAGGTTACGATAACGAAACTTGTCGTTACCCAGTCATTAAAAGTGCGGGCACTACTGTTATTACGGCTGGCACTTACGACGGAAAACGCAAAGACAGTATCTACGTAACCGTCGTGATGCCACCAGCCGAGCAATGGGAACATGAAGTGCTAACACTCGTCAATAAAATCCGCATTAAAAACAACCTCGGCACTCTCTCATGGGGCACAACCTGTGAGGAAGCGGCGCTTACTCGTGCCTACGAAACTATTTCGCTCTATAGCCACACTCGCCCGGATGGTACCAGCTGGTCTACAGCATGTCCTACACCGGATTCCGGAGGAAGTAGCGGTGAAAACCTCGCCATGGGCAATGCTGCAGTCTCGCCAGCCAGCGTAGTAGCGCTTTGGATGAGCTCCGATTCACACCGTGCTAATATTTTAAATCCAATCTATACTAAACTCGCTGTCGGCTTTGTCTTTGATCCAGATGAGACCTATCGTACCCATTGGTCACAGTTATTTAGTACTTATTAATTTTCAGGTCTTTCGCTAGCTAGGCGTTCTAAATACCAAGCTTTTGTTTCTTCGTCCATTAATCTTGTTTGAAAAGTATCGTCGTAAACTGTCGGCACAATCTCGGTCTGTAGCAGTTTTCCGTTATAAAAATGATGTATCAACATTAAACTGCGCGTTGTTCCAGGCCACCTATATTGATCAAAGAATAGATTACCCAAACCATAATAAATAGCGCCATCACCATATAATTCAAAAGTTTGCGGTTGATGTGCACTTGTGCCAACTACAACGTTAGCACCGAGGTCAATCAAATGACGGAAGAAACCAGTTTCGTCACCTGGCGTCGCCCAGGCATAATCGCAAGTATTATCTTCGTAATCAGCAACATAGGCGCTACACTCGTAGTATTGAACATCGACAATCACAAAATCCCCACGTGTTCTTGCTTCGCCAATTTGAGCTACAGCTGCATCTTCATAATATTGGTTGGCTCCAGGATAATCACCAGTGGTAGCGCCGCCGGTAGATTGATTATAGGCAAACATTGTAATATTGGTTCCTTTTTTGTTAAGTTTAAGAGGAATAGCGGCTGAACTTGCGTCCTTACCGCCCCCAACAGTCATAATACTATTAGCATTATAAATATCAATAGAATTATTTGCGGCATTAACACCGCAATCTAGGTTATGATTCCCTGTGAGTTCCACGATATCTAACCCTATAGCGTTTAGGGTATCGATAAACCGCAGATCCGAGCAAATCGGTGTGCCTGTCGCCCCGGAGGTGGGTGCCCAATCCGAAAATGATGCTTCATTCGATGTGTGAGTGAAATCATATTTAGATAAATAACGCGCCAATCCTTCCGCAAAATATTCGCCGGAGTTAACCTCATTCATTTTTGCATTCATTAGCCTCGAAAAAGCTGTTACGCCGGTTTGTGCAAACGTCATTACGGAAGTAGCACTTGGAAAAACATTATCAGATAGTTCAGCGATCAAAGGTTTAATTTCGTCATCGAACATGACGGAATCAAATTTCATTATTCTAAATATCGCGCCACTATTAAAAGTATCAAGAAAGTATTCACCGTTAATTTTAAGGAGTTTTTCTTCAAAAGATAAGTCATTCACATCAATAAGTGAATAACCACAATCAGGGCAATTAGTAAATAGTTCGTCCACACGCTCGACGCTGATATTTGATTTGCTACTATAAAAATCTGTAACAGGGACAGAAATACTATATAGAACCTCATTAGATTCAAGACTAGGCAGAGATAATTCGTTACGTGCAGAAATTGTTACGTCTTTTTTCAGAGTCAAGTTCTCATCGGAAAATATTTTATCAAGCAGAGTAATTTCCTCTTCCAATAGTGTTTCGTCATAGAAAACCTCACCAGGTTCGGCGAATATTCCAACTTTCAAAATGAATTGGGCGCCAAAAAAAACACCAAAACCAACGACGGTGCCACACAATAGTCCAATAAAAACTTTTTTCATTTTTAAGCTCCTGTCTCTTTATTTATAATAACACGAGCTTCCGCTATTTACAATCCAGGGGAAAACATTTTTAGTTTTTTCTCATGATTTTTATAAAACTTGTCGTGTGACGATACCTCCGCCCAGAAGGCAGCAGAATGGTCCATATGGTTTAAGTGGGCCAATTCATGTATAATTACATAGTCACGCAAGACTTCTGGTACCTTCATTAGTCCAATATTTAACGATATAGTACGGCGTGATGAACAAGAGCCCCAACGTGTATTCGCATGGGTTAATCGGCATTTATCATATCTATATCCGTATAATTTAGCATAGTATTCTAATCGATAAGGCAAGTATTCGCGTGCCTTTTTCATTAAGACTTTCTTCTGATAATCCCTAGTTCTTTGCTCGTTGGGGTCTTTTATCGGCAATTTTTCACGAATTGCAGTACGGTTTGAATTAAGATACTTTTTAATTAAAAAATTTGGCGTCCTGGAAGGGACGCTCATTGACAATCGGCCCGAGGTTGAGACACTAAATCTAACACCACGTGCCAAACTATTGTGTCGCACGACCACCTCACCGAATTCGGGGTCATTAATAATCATTTTTTCTTTTTATCATTGATTGCAAGACCAGCAAGTACGTGTTTGACTTGAGTATCAAATGTATGTTTACCGGATAAAATAATTGGATTTTCATAATCGGCCGGCGCTTCCATTGCTTCAATGGATGATTCATAGACTTCTTTTGCCTTTGCAACGGAACGATATTTATTCTTCATGCGCGTGCGGATCGTTGAAATGTCAGTCTGAATCCAAATTAACGACGGGTCATATCCAGCACTCCGGAGCGCATTTCTTATTTCCGTTCGGTCTTTTTCGGTATTGAGAAAACCCTCCACCATAATTGTTTTGTTAGTTCTCGATAATAATTCTATAAATAAAAAGATGTACTTATTAGATAGATGGTATTTATCGTGCAATTCTTCAAAATCATAACACGCCAAATCAAATCTATCTGCAAATTTTTTTGCAAATGTAGTTTTGCCACTACAAGGCGCACCGAATACAAGTAACGCACGTGGTTTAGATTTCTTACCTTCCATAATAACCCCATTATATCATATAAAAAGATAAAAATATAAAAAATTAATTATTAACACCGTGGTGTGCAGTAAATGAATTTGCATCTAATTTAGCAAATGTATAACCATTATTTAACCCAAAGACGATAATACGCTCTACAGCTGCAACTGAAAAGTCTTTTACATCATGTTGTAAAACCACAGAAGAACCACCGTCTTTTAGCGCGTAAACTACGTTTTCAAAAACAGCATCGGCACTGAATACGTTTCCTGCATCACCAGAAGAAATATTCCAATCAAAATAAGTAAAACCCCTTGCTCCGACTTCGTTAACTAAAGTAGACATAATGTGAGAACCTCCATCATAATTCATGCTTACCATGTTTGAACTGCCTCCTGGGAACCGCATTAAATAAACGGTTTCACCAGTAATACTTTTGACGCGGTTTTGTACAGAATATAAATCATCGAAGTAGTTTGCGACACTACTATAGACATAACTATAATCATGGGAGCAGGTATGAAGTGCGACCGTATGGCCCTCATTGTATTCTCTTAAAATCATACTATCATCTCCGCCACAAGTGACAAAGAAAGTTGCCTTTACGCCGTATTTCGCTAACACATCCAAGAGCTCCGCTGTGTATGCAGATGGTCCATCATCAAAAGTAAGATAAACGGTGCCACGCGGGTTGATCACGCGAACTAATCGGGATATCTCGCCGGTTTTACCAGAATCCGTAGCGCCTTTATAGACCAAGGTGTAGTTCCCAACTGTATTGGTGTCTACGGAGCCATCAACACTAATATTAATATGTTCACATCCATCGTCGGCCTCTACACCAGCATCAGTATAATTCTGTCCAACGAATACAAAAGTATCAGCACCTCCGATTAAAGAAATTTCGAGTGGCTCATCCTTGATACTCTGGCAAAAACTGATTGGCTCCTCGCCGATATTGTACCTATTAGTATCACCGGCTAAAGCCAAACCGAGTGTGAAGAGAGACAAAACAACCAATACTCCCACCAATGCATATCTCAGATAGTTTCTTCTCCGCTTCGGAAGCTTCATAACTAAATTATATCACAAAAAATGGCAGGGGTGGCAAGACTTGAACTCGCGTTTACCCCTTGGGACGTTACGCGAGTTCCCAGCTAGCTAAAATCTACTGTACACAAAAAATGGCAGGGGTGGCAAGACTTGAACTCGCGACACCTGGTTTTGGAGACCAGTGCTCTACCAACTGAGCTACACCCCTATATCGAGCGCTACCTAAATAAGTTACAACTCAATTCTAGCATACCAAAACAAAAAAATAAATCCCCTTTTGGGGATTTATTAACGTTTTTTCTCCTTGACTTCGTTGCGACCAAGGTTCTTCTTGGTTTCTACAAACAAGACGTGTTTACGAAGCACAGGATCATACTTCTTGAGGCTCAATTTATCAGGAGTATTCATCGTGTTTTTCTTAGTATAGTACGCACGCACCCCAGACTCTTCAGAGACGAGACCAACAAGTTTTCGCTTAGTATTATTCTTCTTTGCCATAACTACGCTCAATTATATCACATAGATACAAAAATAGCAAGACTAATCAAAAGACCGCTTGCTATTTTTGTTGGGGTGCTGTGGCTGAGACGGAAGAAGGTTTGACTGAAATCAGCCCGTGTAGGAACGCACACGACCGATATCGCCACTGACGCGATGACCTTTCTGCGTAATCTCGTCGATCTTGGCAGCCGCCGCGTAGTAACCTTCGCGCGTGGGGGAGAACCGATACGAAATCCCCATCGTCTCATCGCGAATGATAATATCGCCCACATTTCTCACCACCTTTCAAATAAATTGTATGAATGTACTCTTCCTTGGAAATTAACAAAAACAAAACATTCCAGGAAGTAATGCAAGCATTATAGCTCTAATTACTACTTTTTGCAAGCAAAAGCTCAATGAAGTTCTTAATATCGGCGAGCTTTTTATTCTCGTCAGGAGATACAAAAATCTCTGGGTCGTCCATAAAGCTCAAATCGGAAATAAGTCCATACACCGCCACCAAAAGCTTGCGAAACTTCACTTCCTCATCACTATTATAGATATACTCTTTATCATACACCGTACCGTCATTATCCGGTGTGACGAAAAGAATATGTGCTTTTTCTACGCGATATTTCGCAAATCTCGGCGACAAATTCAATAACATCTTGTAAAATATTAGCTGCAACATGTATTTATAGAGCGTTGAATGGCTTTGCCACTTCTCTTTGTGAAACGGCCCCGTCTTAAAATCATAAACTTCAATCGTCTTAGAACCTTCGTCGATTACGATGTGATCAATTTTACCAGTTACTGGTACGCCATCAATTGATAGCTTGTCAACTGCGAAATTAACCTCCGCTTTACCGTTTTCAAGAACCGGACGAAACTCTGCTAAGGCCACCGCGAGGTCTGCCGGGCCTTTTTCACGCAATTTTTTACGCACTGCAACTTCCAAATCTTTTTTTTCAAGTTCAGCAAAATAAAAGTCAATCGCTTGCTCGTCGGTTAGAGCTTCATTTGTGACGGCCTCAAAAGTTTTATGAATTAAATCGCCCACTGCTAGCGCTTCGGTCTCTGGTTCACGTGGTGCTTGTAAGATGTAAGATTTAAAGAAAGATTCTGGCCCAGCATAAACAATATCGATAAACGAAGTCAGTGCCGACGCCGACATCCACAATTTCTGCGTGCGTTCAAGATAGATTGCTCGCATATCAGGGTTTAGAGTCACATACGAAGATAGCCAATTCTTGAGATTTTCACCACATTTTTCTAATGATTCCATCGCATAGTGAAGCTCCGCCTTTTTCCCTGGTAGAAATGGTGAAATTACTTCGTCATTTTCGACATATTCATCAAAATATTCAAGTCGCTCCGGCGATTTGCCATTAAAGTCGTGTAAAGAATTAGTAACATATAACTCTTTTTTCGCCCTTGTCATTGCAACATAGAGAATGCGGAGTTTCTCACCATCAGTAGTACCGGTATGTCGTATTTGCATCAAGTTTTTTGGAAGAGACAGAAGATTATTGTTTCCCTTTCCTTTACCCCAAGCGGTGTGATCAGCAGAGATAATAAAGACATATTCAAATTCCAGCCCCTTCGCTTTATGTGCAGTCAAGATCTGTACCGCTTCATCGGCATCTTTATACGGGCTCACAACATTTAGTGGCATCTCTGCGGCCTCATAATCATCGAGCATTTCAATTAAATCAGCAAGCTTCAATGCCTTATCGCCAAAATGTCGCGACAATTTCCCTTTAAGAGCAGCTAGATTTTCATAAAAACGAAATCTCTCATAAGAATCCATTTTATTAGCCCCGAGCCTCGTCACGATTTTATCTAGTACGAAGTCAAGCGGCTCGTTTAAAGCGCATTGCACTAAATCAGCTAGCCACTCAGTAACAGACTTTATTTCTGCATTTTCCGATTCCGCCAAAGCATCAAAAACTGCCTTTTTATCATATCTTGCTTGCCCGACCGTTTTTAAAACTTCCACCATTGGCAAATCAAAACACGGATATGACAAAATCTCCAAAATCGATACCGACGGACGCTTTTCCTGCGACAACTCAAAGGCATACCGGCAAAGCGTGAAAATCTCGTGCATCTTCTCATCTTCAAACAAATTATCACGCTTTTCGTAGGCAATTTTTATTTCCTCATGTGATTTTAGATATGGCAACAATGGTTCAAAATATTTAGATTTGTACGAAATCACTGCGATTTCACTCTGTCGCACACCAGATTGTACGAGTTCAGCAATTTTATTTGCAATGAAACCATATTCTGCATCCGAAGCATTAAATTCGATACGGTGAATACCGGAAGTTTTAAGTGGACTTTTGTGCGCGGTAAGATGCTTATCGGCAAATCTATCGGGTGCTTGTGCGATAATTTCTCGTGCAAAATCCAAAATCTCTTGTGTACTACGATAATTTTCGGTTAAAGCTATCACCTCGGCGTCATAGTGCTCCTGGAAATCCGCCAAATTCGAACTTAACGCCCCTTGGAATTCGTAAATCGCTTGGTCATCATCACCCACTGCCATCACCAAAGGCTTTTCGTAATCAGTAAGTAGCTTCACGATCTCAAATTGCGAAGGGTTAGTATCCTGGAACTCATCTAGCATGATGAATTGGTAACGCTCTTGTAGACTTAACTTAAAGCCCTCGTCGGTTTTCAAAGCCTTCACCGCCTCTTCAATCATGTCGTCAAAGTCAAATAATCCATTATCACGTAAATATTTTTCGTATTTTTCCATAATATTGGCAAGAGACAGTAACTTTTTGTTGGCTACACGGTCTTTAAGTCGATAATTCCCGCTCGAATCCTTTTCAAAATATGTATCTTTCCAAGCGGACAAAGGCTTGATTTTCTGGGTAGACTCCGCATCGACAATCGCCTCTTTCAAATCTCGCGCCAGGCCCACAATTGAGCGCTCGACGCGTGGAATAATTGGCGCTGAGGTCTCGTAATCCTTTAAAATCTGATAAATCGGTGCGTAGGCGCGCTCGTAAGACTCCTTAAAGGCTCTCGGCACAATTTCTCTAAGATACGGCGCAATCACATCAGAAAGTACTTTTGAATCTTCGAGGTTTTGCTCGGCGATTCTTCTTAAATCATTATAATTCATATTGGCAGACTTCGCTTCGGAAATCACACTAATAATATCACGCACATTATCGCCACGCAGTATATCCGTGCCAGGCAAAGAATCCTGGATGGCATTCACAATTTTATACTGTGTCACTTCATCGATAGCATTATCGAGCCGACGGTCGTAATTCTCGGCGTAATTTTTATACTGCGCCAGTATTTCCTGCCCAAACGCGTGATAAGTACCGATGTTGACTTTTGCCGCATCACGTCCAATCATGGTTTTAAGTCTTTCGCGCATGTTTTTTGCGCCGGTATCGGTGAAAGTCAGGCATAGAATATTTTCGGCATTAGTGTCAGTATTTTCTAGAACGTACGCCACCTTATTAGATAAAAGCTGTGTCTTACCAGTGCCTGGCCCCGCAAGCACCAGTAACGGCCCGTCCAAATACTCTACCGCCTGTTTTTGTTTCTCATTTAATTGCATTTTAACCTCTCTCGGTGATTACTATATATTATTATACAATAAAGCAAAGAGAATAACTATATATCAATAAGTTGTAGCTCACTTCAAATGTTATGAATTGCAAAAAACTACTAACGAGCCACACAGCGCACCGAAGTGCCGTAGTCACGAAGGTCGCCATACTGAGGGTGCATGTCGCCATCCCTATAGAAGTAGAATTCATACGCGTCGTAGTCATCGTAAACTACAGAAGACCAGTAGAGGCCGTAGCCACCAACGCCGTAGGACGCACCGCCCCAGCCCCCACCATACACGAAATACGCTGGCGCGGATTGAACATTGCCGGAAGTGCCGCTAGTGAGGCTAAGAGCTGTGACGAGGTTATCATAGGATTTGTTACCACTATAGGTTGGTAGTCTCCAGCCAGCAGGGCAGATGGATTGATCTACGTCAGTAAAGTCTGTAGTATAGGAACTACTGTCATTCATGGCTACAGCTGCAGTCCAGTTGTAGTAGTTACCGATGTGATAATGTTTGTCATTGCCACAGGCTTCAGCATAAGTACTTAATGTACCATTAAAGTCTGGTGCGATAGTACCATTCCAACAAAGGTTGCCTGGGTCGTAGGATTCAGGGTTGTTTACCGTACTACTCCAAGTAGTGTCGTTTGCCGCATAAGTTGCGGTCTGCGCCGTCCAAGTGGCGTTTGTGTTTGGTGTGGAGCCGTGGCCAATATCAGTGTTAGCATAAGTATAGAAGTCTGTAGTAGTCACAATATCATGGTCTAGGTTCTGGGTCATCCACACTTTACCGTCTGCAAGTTTAGCAACATAATAGAGCTTGCCATCACGAGCATCCATAGCTTGGACTTGCTGGCCAGTAGTTAGGCTGTCTTTCCAAGTACTAGCACTCTGCATGCAGTATTCGGCAGTATAATTACCACAGTTAGCAGTCATATTAGCTACAGCTGTAAAGTTGATTACGTTAGTATAAGTACCCGCTACTTGTGATTCTGCCGCATAAGCACCTACACGAAATGTAGTATCCTGTGTACCTTGATAGCCAGAAGCAGCCGTACCGGCGGCGTCAGTTGTTTGATTAATTACAGCTGGTGTATCAGAATATAGTGGAAGATTTTGAAAATTTGAATTCGTTGTAGCGGTACTATCGAAAGAAACACCCCATTTACCAGGAGTCAGTGTAGAGGAGGAGTCAACCATAGTAAAACTGTTATTATTGCTATCGCCAAGAATACTTGAACTAAAACAATCCTCACCGCTAGCGCAGCCCACCGTGGCAGATAAAACATACCCAGCAACATTATTCGTACTAACAGTAACAGTATAGCTATTACTAGAAATAGCACTGTTACCAGGTGTCAAATTCGGAATAGAAATATTGCCATCAGTAGAAAGCGTTAGAATACTATTTAAAGTAAATTCAATCGGAATCGGATTAGTTGTAAATTCAAGCGCCCCCGCAAAACCCGAAATCAATAACGTAAAAAACAATCCGAACGTCAGCAAAACACCATATTGCACAAACCTCTTCATATTATATATAATAGCACGAGCGTAATCATTATGCAATAAACTATTTAGATTTTTGGCGATAATTTGATATTGCTTCCCTCAATGCGTCGTGGCCTAACACTGAACAATGAAATTTGTGTTTTGGTAGATTGCCGAGATAATTATCGATATCTTTCGCGCCTATCTTTAGAGCGTCATCTAACGTGCGACCTTTACAAATCTCAGACAAAGCTGAAGTAGAAGCGATTGCGGATGCACAACCATAAGTTTTCCAACGAACGTCATCGATTATCTCGCGACCTTTTTTATCGTGTCCAACTTTAATATACATCCGCATCTGATCGCCGCAGATTGGATTCCCAACTTGGCCTAACGCATCATAATCAAATCTTGACTCATCGCCCATTAAAAAATTACGTGGATTCAAGAAATGATCTTTTACTTTTTCAGAATAAACCCAGTCTTGTCCTTCTAAATTACTCATTTTAACTCCTTTTAATAGTACTAATTTTTTGCAGTCTATCAATGACGCCTGGCAACACTTCCATCACTCGTTCAACATCTGCCATCGTGTTGTCAAGTCCAAAAGAAAACCTAATCGACGAATGAGCAATCTCGGCATCTCCAGTTTTTGCCATTAATACATGTGATGGCTTAATATCGCCGGCTGCACAAGCTGAACCGGTTGAGACAATTATTCCCTCGGAATCAAGATATAACTGAATTGATTCCCCCTCTGCAGCTTTAAAGGAAACATTAAGTATGTTGGGTAAACTTCTGCCACGCCTTACATCTGTATTTAAACTACTTCCAGGAATTTTCGCAAGAATATGATTAGCTAAAGTATCACGCAGCTTACGAATAGACTCGTCGTAAATCTCCCAAGTTTTATTGTCTCGCACGTATTCTAGTGCCGCAAGAAAGCCTGCAATGCCAACTGTATTATAAGTCCCACCACGACGTTTATGCTCTTGGTTACCTCCAATAAGCAACGGTTTAAAAGGAACACCGCTACGTACGTACAAAGCACCAACGCCAATCGGGCCACCAATCTTGTGCGCACTAAACGTAGCATAATCCAATCCAAGTCTATTTACGTTAATCTCGACCTTCCCTAAAGCCTGAGTTAGATCAGAATGCAGAAAAGACTCATTGTCCAAAATTGGAAATTCAAGCTTTTCGCCAGTTTCATTGTTATATAACATATAAGAATAAAGCTTTGGTAATTTATTACCTTTATATACTCTAGTCGCCTCAAAAATCGAATGATGCTCTAATGGTGAACACTCAATTTGATGCCCTTCAAAAGTTCTAATAACGGTATTATTGGATTCAGTAGCGCCAGAGGTAAAAATAATCTCATTCGGCTCCGCGCCAATTAACTCTGCCAAAACCGCGCGGCATTCTTCTATTTTATTCATTGCTAGATGGCCCGGCGTATGAAGGGCGGAAGCATTAGCGAAGAGTTTTTCTTCTGTCTCGTGCATCGCCTTACGAACAGATGGAAGCAGTGGAACTGTAGCGGCGTTATCTAAATAAACCATTTTAAAACACCATTCGTTTCTTGCGATGTCTGTGAATCGCACCAATAACTCCGCCAATCAAAGTGCCTAAAGTCAATATTGAAAGAGCCAGGAACCATAGCGGGCACATAATCATAACTTTGGTATTATGTGCATTTTCGGTATTATTCAGGTATGAAACATCCTGTACGACTTCAAAAAAACCCAAAGCTGGCAAGGAATTTAATTGTCTTGTGGCAAATCGGGTACTTTCTGGCATTATTATTTCGTTGAAACTATTTTCTTCTTCGCCAACTGGAAACACAATTTCTCCAGTAAAAATGTTTTTTATCGTGATAGTTATGTTTGCAGATTCATGGACGTTGCCGGTATTTATAATTGTTGCGCTTACAGATGGCTGCCCATTAGTTACAAAACCCGGAATAGAATTACTGAGAATTTCACCCTCATGTCGAGTTTCGCCAGCCACACGTGCGTAAATAATACTTGCAAGCTCAAAAATGTTATTGACGGCAATACCAGAATTCTCCGGATTATCACTAACCGACCTCACCTCAAGCATCGCATATTGCCCGCCAGACGGAGCATCATTTGGTACATTGATGGTGTAAAAAACTTCTTTTGTACCATTTGGCGGCACAGTACCAGTCGGCTCTTCGATTTCAAGCCAATCAACAATCTGAGACCAATTCGTAGTTGTCACGAAATCTACCGTATAGCTGTCGTCCACAATGCTATAAGGAGAGACGCCTACAGAATAATGCAAATCCTCAGTGGCATTTGCCGGGTTAGAAACACGAATTGAATCCCGGTAAATTTCTCCGGGCTGCAAATTTATATCCTTACTCATCGGCATCACTGAAAAAGCTTGCATTAGAAACTCCGTTATTCTATGCTGATAATTTTACCAGTATTTCTTTCTAAGTGCAATAGTCGCTGATTTTTGGAGCCTCTATATTTCAATCCTAAATCTTTCTGGCTCATAATGAATGGGCCGTCAATCAACGCATCAAGTGACTGCAAGAATTTCCAGGGCTCACCGCCAAATTCTTTGATGACTTCATAAGTAAAACCAGAAAAGCTCCATACATTCCAACCTAGTTCTTTACGAACTCGCTCGGCAATCTCTCGACATGCTTTCGCTTGTACGAAAGGCTCTCCGCCACAGAATGTTAACCCAGCCTGCCCTTTAAACTGAGACAAGCGCTCAACAATATCATTAATTGGTACTAGCATACCAGTTTCATAGTCCCAAGTTTCGGGATTTTGGCAACCAAAACAATGGTTTGGGCAACCTTGTGTCCAAAGTACCGCCCTCAAACCATCGCCATTTACAATATTGTCGTGTTCAAGTGGCCCAGAGACCCGGATGTATCCATCCGGAGTCTCCTCCTGTTTGGCAAGCTTATCTAATGAAATCTTATGCCAATCGGTCATTATTCACCCTTCGTACACCCACAAACTTTTTCAAAAGGCACATCACCTTCTAGTCTACCACAATGTGGACATCTTTCGCCTTTGATAATGCCAGAATAGCCACAAACTGGGTCACGATCTACTGGATGATTTACTGAGCCATAGCCGATGCCGGCATCATGCATTTTACGAATAACCGATTCAAAAGCAGCAATGTTCTGCGATGGATCGCCATCGAGCTCTATATATGTAATATGCCCAGCGTTACAAAGATTATGGTATGGCGCTTCAATGTCAATTTTATCAAATGCGGAAATCGGATAATATACTGGCACATGGAAGGAATTAGTGTAAAATTCCCTGTCCGTCACACCCTTAATCTTACCATATTCTTTGCGATCAATTTTGGTAAAGCGCCCAGCAATCCCCTCAGCAGGAGTCGCAAGTAGTGAAAAGTTCAACTTATATTTCTTGCAGTATTCATCACATTTTTCGCGCATATGAGTAATGATATCAAGACCAAGCTCTCTCGCATCCTCATCTTCACCGTGATGCTTACCGGTCATGGCGACTAGAGTCTCAGCCAAGCCAATAAAGCCAATCGAGAGCGTACCATGTTTGATTACGTCGCGTAATTTATCATTCCAGCCAAGCTTTTCGGAGCCAAACCAGTTGCCTTGTCCCATCAAGAATGGAAAATTGCGTACATGCTGGTTTGCTTGGAATTCAAATCTTTCTAGAAGCTCATCTTTTACGAGATCAAGTTTTTCGTCGAGCTCCTTATAGAATCCATCCCAGTCGGCTTCCTTACGTTCACCGGTGCAGATACCGTGCTTTATGCCAATGCGGACCAAATTAATAGTTGTAAAGGAAAGGTTGCCGCGTCCAGTCACTACGCCATCCGATTCTGGGAAAACAGAAGCGAAGACTCTAGTCCTACAGCCCATCGTTGCAATCTCGGAACGATAATCACCTTTTTTATAATATTTAAGATTGTATGGTGCATCAATAAAACAAAAGTTCGGGAATAATCTTTTTGCGGAAACTTCCATAGATTTTTTAAATAAATCATAATTTGGGTCATCGGGCTCATAATTGACGCCAGATTTAACTTTGAAAATCGAAATTGGGAAAATTGGGGTTTCACCGAGGCCTAATCCATTCTCGGTTGCTTGAAGCAAAGTCATAGACACTAAACGGCCAGCTGGAGAAGTATCGGTCCCAAAATTAATAGAAGTAAATGGTACCTGTGCCCCTGCACGTGAATGCATGGTGTTAAGATTATGGACGAAGCCTTCCATTGCTTGTAAAGTCTCACGTTCAACATCCTCATTAGAAGAAGCGATTACTTCTTTTGGCCACTTAGCTTTTTTAAGTTTATCATCATCACCATAATCAATCTTGTCATCGACTTTCAAATCCAGCTTCTTGCCAGTAAATTTATTATATTTTTCAAGATTACGTTTTAAGGCCTTACGGAATGACTTATTGACACCCGGAGCCATTGCGTAATCAAAGTTAGGAATAGATTGGCCCCCATGCTGTTCATTTTGGTTAGCTTGCAAAAGAATTGCAGCAAGTGCACCATAGGAACTGATTGAATTTGGGGTGCGAAGATGACCGTGCCCAGTATTAAAACCTCCATTTTCGAATAGTACAAATGGATCAGATTGACAACAAGTAAGAGTGCCGGTTGCGTAGAAATCTAAATCATGAATATGGATATCACCATTATCGTGTGCAGCGGCAATATCTGGACGAATCAAAAGAGTCTTGGCAAAAACTTTCGAGCCTTCCGCACCAAATTGAAGCATCTTCCCCATTGCCGAGTTACCATCGACGTTTGCATTTGAGCGTTTAATATCAGAATCTTCTGAGGCATCCGCTTGGCTGATTGTCCGATAAATATTCATAAGGTCAGACTTGGCTTCGCGTCGACGTGACCTTTCTTGACGATACTGGATATATTCTCTGGCAGTCCTTTTGAAACTAGACTCCATTAAAACAGTCTCGACAATGTCTTGAATTTGTTCTACGTGTGGGGTTCTTTGTTTAATCTCTTCTTCTGCACGCTTCAGTACCTTATCACACAAAGCTTTCGCTCTGTCGTATTTGAATTCTTCAGTTACAAGACCAGCCTTCGCGATAGCATTGGTGATTTTTTCTGGGTCGAATTTTACGATTTTCCCGTCGCGCTTGATAATTCTTTTGAACATGATACCTCCTGTCAGCTGTTCAACCTTAATTTGTTATGACCTTTTTTGAGGGCAACTAGTGGTAATGCTTGTTTTAGCACCCTACATTTAGCGTCTTAATACCATAATACACCACCAAATGTAGTATGACAAGACTTTTATGCTAAAAAAGTAAAAATTACAACAAAAAAAGAGTGGCCCCGCACCACAAGGGTGCAGGGCCGGGTTTACCGATTGTCAGTCGAGGCTGTACGTCTCGAGGAATTCCGCGCGGCGGATGCAGTAGAACACGACCTCGTCGAGAGCAGTATAGGTATCCCCACCGTCGATAACGAGGAAGTCGCCCACGTTGAGGATGGTCGCTTCGGCCTCGCCGAGCTTGTCAGGCTCCATCCAGGAGTCCACACAGGCCCTGAGGCCGGCGTCATAGAGTTCCTGGGTCACCTCGACGCAGACGCGGCTTTCCGCCGGAGAAGTGACCAGCAGCATGTCCTTATTGATGTTGCAGAACATGTCCGCGAACATCATCTGCTCGTCGTGATCGACGATGGCGCTGAGCACCTTGGACAGGTTGATCACTCCCGAAGCGGAGTTCGTGCCGATGAGGCGCACCTTTCCTTCCTTGAGGAGATCCGCCACCTTGGCCTGCTTCCAGGTATACGCGTCGGGCCGTCCGCCGGTCATGAGGACTTTGCCGTTGATCACGCGCAGAACCACCTGGAAGGCGGCCTCGTCGTAATCGCAGCCGGCGGGCTGCTCCTTGGTCTTGACCTTCATGGCCAAAATCTGCCCGAGGAGGCCCATATCGCTCCACTTGGGGAAAACGATATTGTCGAGCTCCAGCTTCGTGCAGTTCCTGAGGTGCTTGTCCACCATGCCCCGGATCGCGAAGTTGGTGTTTTTCTTGTTGAGTTTCATGGTCCTACCCCCATTAAAAATTTGGAGCCATTTCATCGGCTCGTCCTGACGGCTTTAATAAGTAATCAAAACGAGCCGATGAAAGATGAAACTTTCTACAATCGGTTTTAAATATACTTTGTCACACAATTTCGTGATAACCTTATAATTATACCACACTTACGCCAAAAAGTCAATACTTTTAGAAGTAATAACATGTTGTAATAAATAAGAATAGGAGGCTAAAGAAATGACGGGCGAAAGAATTAACAACACGCCTAGAAGAACCGCATGGGATTCCCTCAGTGAAACACCCGAAGCCAGTGTTTTTGAAAAATGGAGCAAAGAGATAAAAAAATGGTGGATTCTACAGGATTCGAACCTGTGACCTCACGAATGTGAATCGTGCGCTCTAGCCAACTGAGCTAAGAATCCATCGTCAAAAAGTATGATATAATTATAACATGGATTTAGAAAAAATAAAAGAAGAGCTCACGCAAATTGAAGATTTTTTGGCGCGTCCAGATAGCTACAGCGACCCCAATTTTGCCGCCAAAGCAAAACGCGCGTCTTTACTTCGTGAAATTATTGAATTAGACGAAAAAATCAAATCAGAAGAAAACAACTTAACTGAAGCTGAAGCCTTGCTTGAGGATCCAGAACTTGGCGAGATCGCCAAAGCCGACATCGAAAACCTCAAAATCTCAATCCCGGCCTTAAAGGCTCGACTAGAAGAATTATTAATTCCCCGTAGTCCAGAAGACGACAAACCAGCCATCTTTGAAATTCGTGCCGGCGCCGGTGGTGATGAGGCTTCCCTTTTTGCTGGTGAACTGTACAGGCTCTATCTTAAATACGCCGAAAACCACAATCTTAAGTTTGAGCTTATGTCCCAGAACGAAAATGAGGCTGGTGGCATGAAAGAAGTAATTTTCAAGATTTCAGGCGATAACGCCTACGGTCAACTAAAATTTGAAGGTGGCGTACATCGTGTACAACGCGTGCCGGTTACTGAATCTCAAGGTCGCATCCATACAAGTACGGCCACTGTCGCAGTCCTGCCAGAAGCAGCCGAAGAGGATCTCGAAATCAACCCCGAAGACCTCCGCATCGACATTTATCGCTCAGGCGGACATGGCGGTCAAGGCGTCAATACGACTGATTCCGCCGTCCGTATCACACATCTCCCCACTGGAATTGTGGTTGCAATGCAAGACGAACGCTCCCAACAACAAAACCGTGTCAAAGCCATGAATATCCTTCGTTCACGCCTTCTTGAGCGCAAAAAAGAAGAAGAAATGAAAAATGCCTCCGAGGCTCGCAAATCTCTTATTGGCACCGGCGATCGTTCTGAGAAAATCCGCACTTATAACTTTCCTCAAGATCGCGTCACTGACCACCGCATTCACTACTCTCGTAGCAACATTGGTGCCGTCATGGACGGAGACATCGACGACATAATCACCGAACTCACCAAACATGAACGCAGCCTCTCAAACTAAAGACTTTTACGGTCGTGATTTTTTGGTGAGTCCAGATGTCCTGATTCCTCGTCCCGAAACAGAACAGCTTATTGATCAGGTTTTAGTGCTTGCCGGCAAGCCATTTCTCCCCGGCGTTAAACCTACAAAAAGAATTCTTCCACAAAATCCAACCATCTTAGATGTTGGAACAGGTTCGGGCTGCATTGCTATAACTATCAAAAAGGAGCTCCCCGAAGCAGAAGTTTACGCAACAGATGTCTCCGAAAAAGCCCTCAGAATAGCACAAAAAAACGCCGAATTGCTCGACGCCCCTATAACCACTATTATGTCACATTTACTCGAAAAAGTAAAGAGGGGGACGCTTCCCACCCCGGATTTAATTGTTGCAAATTTGCCATACGTTGATAAAAATTGGGATTGGCTCGATAAAAAATCCTTATCCAAAGAACCAGCCATTGCCCTCTACGCCGAAGATAATGGACTAAAACTAATTAAAGAATTAATCAAAGAAGTCAAAGAACTACAAATACATCATCTTATTCTCGAGGCAGATCCATGCCAACACGAAGCAATAAGAGAATACGCAAAAAAAATGGGCCTCCGTTTTAAAGAGGCCCGTGGCTTTATACTTTATTTTTCGGTATAGGCACCAAGCGTAATATTTACGGCAATTTCTTTTCCTTCACGAATAACAGTAAACTGAACTGTATCGCCAGGTTGATATTCGCCAATTAATGATGAGAGCGAACCTCTAGCACCAATCTTGACGCCATTAATAGCGGTGACTATATCTTTATTCTTTAAGCCAGCTTTTTCGGCCGGACTACCTGAAATTATAGCTGAATAAGTTGAAGAATTAAAGAGATAGACACCTTCACTAACTGGCAAATTGTAAGTTTTCATTATCTCAGGAGTAATCTCTATGCTATATACTCCAACGTAGGCACGCGAAGCTTTACCAGATTCCTTTAACTGTGTAAGCATACCTTTAACAGAAGAAATTGGGATTGCGAAACCCATATTTTCAGCCGTAGAAGAAGTTGCCGTATTGATGCCAATTACCTCACCAGCAGCATTTACGAGTGGGCCACCAGAATTCCCAGAATTAATTGCAGCATCTGTCTGTATCATATCGGATAGTTGTTCGCTCATCGAACCGGTAGAATCAGTAGCGGTAAGGCTACGTCCTGTCCCTGAGATAATCCCAGAAGTAACCGAATTTTGGTATTGTCCAAGCGCATTTCCAATTGCAATTACTTGTTGGCCAACCGAAACAGTTTTTGAATCACCCAAGGTGGCAGCTTTCAACCCTGAAACATCTGCTACTTTTAAAAATGCTACATCGTTTAGAGGGTCAACTGCGGCGACTTCGACATCCTTATAAGAAGTCCCATCATTAAGTACTACAGATATAGACTTTGCACCCTCGATAACGTGTTTATTGGTTAGAATATAACCATCTTCAGTCACAATGATACCAGTGCCAGCAGCCTCAGAAGTATAACTTTGGCCAAAATAACTAGTAGACACAACAGAAGTTAGGATAGAAACAACGCTTTCACTTACTTTCTCAACGGTATCAGCAACCGAACCTTCAACGAAACTTGCGGTATTACCATCTACGCTGCTGGTACCAAGTATTGTTAGTGGGGTATTAGCCTTTTCAAAACTTAAATAAGAAAAGACCGCACTTGTGCCGCTTAGAGCAACCGCAATACAAGAAAGTGTAATCGCTAAATTATTCCCACTAGACTTCTTTTCGGAAGATGTAGACTCGTTCTTAACCGCGGAGGCCTGAGTGTCCGTAGGATTAGTCTTTTGTGCCTCTGCAGTAGGCGCATGCGTAGCCTCAGCTTTTAAATCTTTAACTTCTTTTGCTTCAACAATTTTAGGTTTTCTTCCCATCTTGCCTCCTTTGTTATTAAATGTTAAAAATAGGATTGCTGAAAAATAGAACAATTATCCCAACTAAAATCACACCAAATAAAACAGGACCCACGATATCACGGAATCTAAAATCATCCTGATATTTTATCATCGCCTGACGCGCATAATTATATACAAAAGCGAAAATCGTTAATATAATGGCAAGTTGCGGAATACGAATTCCAGTTCGCCCAAAAGTATAAACAATACCCCAACCGTTGCACATCCAAGCAACTTCAGCAAAAATCAGACCACAAATTAAAGTAGTCAGAGTATAATCACGGTCGCTTGTTTGTGATAAAACATGGCGACTAGCAGCATATCCTACTAAGAAAGAAAGCACCACTGGCACAATTGAATTAAGGTTTGCCGACATAATGGTTACAGCTGAAATACCGAGAAATACTGATATTAAGGATTGAATGAGGGTAGCTGTTTCGCTAGACATTGGCTTAATGACGATTAACCAAATTACATAAATCAACATTAAGATAAAATGTGCAGGAAGGAGTGCGCTGCCAGCATAGTAGGATAATAATACCACCGAAAGACCGACTAATAAATCAACAAGATTTGACTTAATGTTTAGCCATAAATAGCGATGACGTACTGCAAAAATACGCCATTTTGAGACAACAACCAACAGAATACCAAGAATTGGGTTGCCGCTAAAAACAGTAATAAGTACCGCCGCGATGCCGAGCATCATGTTCAAAAAAACATGAACTGCATTCGACGCAATATTTCTCGATTTACGTGCAAATACAAAATCAGCCATATATAGTATATTATATCAAAAATCTAAAATAAAACTAAAAAAACGATTTAGCTTATTTTTAAAAACAAAAGCATGGTATAATAAAAGAATGAATCCAACTTTTTTTCAAAAACACCCACTTGTTAAAGACATCTTTAGTTTAGGTGCTTTTGTTGTCGCAATAGTTATTGGTACATTGATTTTAAACACATATATTTATCGTTCGTACAACGTAGTCGGCAAAAGTATGGAAAACACTTTACATGATGAAGATCGCGTAATCGTTAACCGTGCCGCAGTGTCATGGGCGCATTTCTTGGGCCAAGAATATGTGCCAGAGCGAGGCCAGATTATCGTGTTTATGAATGAAGACAGCGAAGCGGTTGACGCCTACAAACAAAATGGAGTCCAAAATCCAGTCACCTGTACTGTACCGAGCAACGCAAAAGACCAATACATTATTAAACGCGTAATTGCCTTTCCTGGAGAGCGCGTTGTAGTAAAAGATGGCATTATGACTATCTATCAATGGGATGAAGAGAAGAATGATTGGAATGAAGGCACGATCTACGATAACGAATGGCGTCTTTCTGATACGGAAGGCCCAAAAGAACACACGTCTGGCGAAGTTGACACAGTTGTTCCAAAAGGCGAACTCTTTGTCTCTGGCGACAATCGAGAAGGATCAAACTCTTGGGATTCACGCAATGGGCTTGGTACTATACCATACTGTCGAGTAGTTGGCCCAGTTGTATTAAGGTTATTCCCATTCGACAAAATTCGCAGTTTCTAAAGCCACTAAAAGAATACTACTAATCAGATATTTTACCAATCATTTTAACAGATTCAGCTTCTGGCAACTCTTCGACGTCACGAAGTTTACGCTCGATAGACCGTGAAGTGGTTTTTGCGGATTCAATCTTACTCGCAGATTCGACCAATTTCTTTTGTACACCTTCAAGTAAATCAGAAAATTTGCCAAATTGGGTTTTTACGGCACCAAGCGTCTGCCAAACCTCAGCTGAACGTTTTTCAATAGCTACAGTTTTAAACCCCATCAAAAGTCCATTTAGAGCTACTGGTAAAGTAGATGGGCTCGCAACCGAAACATGATATTTTTGTCTCAATTCGTCAGACAGGCCAGGAATACGCAAGATTTCTGCATATAAAGACTCTGTTGGCACAAACATCATACCAAAATCAGTTGTCATCGGGGGGTCAAGATACTTAGATGATATTTTTTTAGCTTGTTCTTTAACGTCGGCTGCCAAAGCTTTTGAGTATTTCTCAATCTCAGTTTTATCACCATTATCATAGGCCGCAATAAGCCTCGAATAATTCTCTACGGGAAATTTACTGTCTATCGGCAAATAAACTAAATTTTCAGCATCTTTACCGGGCATCTTAATTGCAAATTCAACACGATCACTACTTCCCTTTTTTGTAATAATATTCTCTTCGTATTGCGATTTGTTTAAGATATCTTGGATGATAGCACCGAGCTGGACCTCACCATAAATACCCCTAGTTTTTACGCCTTCCATAACCTTCTTTAAACTACCAACTTCAGAAGTCATATTCCTAACTTCACCTAGACCTTGATAGACCTGTGTTAACTGAGCGGAAATAGATTTAAAGCTTTCATTAAAACGTTTTTCAACAGAAGCTTTAAGCTTTTCATCAACAGTTTCACGCATCTCATCTAATTTTTTTTCATTGCTACTTCTTACCTGCTCAAGACTCTTTTCATTGCTAGATTGTAATCGTTCAAGATTATCAGCAATCTCTTTACGATTTTCTCGAAAATTACGATCGATGGCGGGATTGATTTTGCCAACCTCACCCTCAACGCGTATCAAACGTTCTTCCATCGACTTGAAATCTATCGGATTATGTTCGTTTGACTTACGTAAAAGCAAAACAATTACTACAACCAATAAAACTATTATTATTACCCCCACAACACCTAAAATTATATCCATAAACCTATTCTAACACATTTCATAATATTTCGATACTACGAATCGTTGTGCTTACACAGCGCAATATAGGCAGCGGTAGAGAGACCAGTTGCGGCGGTTAATCCAGCGACAGCTAGCAGATTAACCTCAGGAGTCGACTCAACATTTACCTCACCAGAATTATTACTAGAATCAACAAAGTGTGTAACACCAAGCGGAGCAGTATATCCAGTATCTAAGGCATCTTCCTCAGACTCCTCAGGCCCACCGGGCTCCACGTTATTAGAATAATTCATCGAAATATTTTCTTGATTAAGTGAATTATTCGATGCCGCGGGTGTAGAAGACGTAATATTCACCATCGCTGATCTAAACTGTTGAACTAGGTTAGCATTTGCATTGGGGTTCGCCATATACCAGTTATAAATATCTTGTGTCGTAAGCACATAATCCATCATAAAGACAAATTTCAAAGCATTATTTGAAGCTTTTTGTTTATAATACCTTGTTCTGTCAAAGAGTCCTGAAAGATGCGTCAAAGAATATTCCTCATATCTGGCCTCATCTGGCACACCAAGTAACCCTTCGAGAAGATAAGCAACAGTGCCAGTTCTATCAGCGCCAACACGACAATGGAAATATATGTTTTTGTTAGCAACTACATCATTCATAATATCTGTAACTGCAGTCCAAGCCTTCAAATAATTGCTTCCGGTAGTTAAATCTACATCAAAATTATAGTGTATCACAGAATCCTGTTGATATTGCGACAGCTTTGTGTCACCACCAAGCTCGGTGCCATCACTCAAGTCATATTCCTTTACGATGCCAAGGTTAGTCAATTCTGTAGCATTAGAAGCATCAGACCAAAGTCTTTCACCGCGGAAGAGTTTTCCATATTCGAGAGTACCAGTAATGGTATTATTGTTGGCATCAGTATAAGTTACTGGCAAACCGCCCAAATCACGCGTATTCCTAATCTGCCCAGTATCCACCCAGCGTCGTCCATTTGTAGAAGTTGCAGTCACATAACCATAAACAGAGCTGTCATCGGACTTAACCCAATAATAACTTTGGCCCGGAATCATATTGTGTATAATGCCATTATCGGCTTTCGCATAAGAAACTTGCGCACCAAGAGTTGAATTATTCAAGTCATAAAGATATACATCAAGTGGGGCACCAATTTTAGTGTCAAACGCATCCGGCTTCGAGCAATCGACTGAACCATTCCCCCAAGCTGTCGGATTTACGGTTGTGGTTGCCGCATCACCATAACCCGGAATCATACAATGGTTTGTCTCAAAATTAGATTTTAATCCAGACCAAAACCCAGCCTCAGATAATTGAGTTGTGTCACCCCAAGTTGAACTATTAATCGGAGAGTTTTCGTTAAAGGTTGTAATATTAATCGGGCTTTGAATCCAATTATTTATAATAGTTTGGTACCCACGAGTTGCATCATTAGAAACATCAAATGTTACTGGAATGTTAGAAGATGTATAGTTCCAATGAGCAACATATGTCTCATGGCTATCAGGCGTAGTAGAAGAAGTGACAGCTACGGCTGGAGAGACTGATTCGTCATACCAACCATCAAAAGTGTAATTAGAGTTGGGCGGAGTAGGTGTCGGTAGTGTTCCAAGTTGATCACCAATCGTAACAGCAAAACTTGTTGGATTCACGGTACCACCATTTGCATCTAAATTAATTAAATAGTCCGTATCGGCACCGAGTCTAATGTACATATCGGTAATTATGCCAGTTAATGGACGCTGAGGAGAAGTACCATTTGACTGGACGCTTGCACCAAACCAAACTTTTGTATCGAAATACAACCTAGTTATGCTGGTGATATCTTGCAACAAGGTAACTGGGCCATCGTTGATTGAATAATACATTTTTGATGTCGGTGTGCCATTATCATTGGTAATTCGACGCATGATACGTACGGTTTTTACAGTAGTATAAGGAATTTGTATAGACACACCATCATTTCCGCTCCATTTTTGGGTAATTTCCAAGTTTGATGAATGATTAGAATAACGACGGAAGACAAATCCAGGATAATTATTTGTTTTATTTTCTTGCTTGGAATTTACAAAGGTCGCCTGATTGGCATTAACGGAAGGATTATATTCGATAATCGTAAAGCCAACATCAAAATCTTTATCATAATTTGCTTGAGTGAATAATTGGATACCCGTGTCAATATAAGTCTTTACTTTATTTGAAGCACTACAGTAATCGCCAGAGACATTACCAGAACCGAAAGTGCAGGCATTTACCTCAGACCAAACAATTGGGAAACCAGAAGTATCCTCGACCCATTTAGCATAAAAAGTTATATCAGATGTGATAATTGTTGCAGGGGTGACTTCATTGTAAAAAGTACCGTCATCAGTATACCAACCAAAGAACTTGTAATTCGTCCTTGTCGCATCGGGCAACGTATTAATCGCATCTCCGTTTGCAACCGAATCAATATAATAATCAGCAGTTCCGCCATTTGCATTATAAGTTACTTGATACATAGTAACGGAGCTTGAAAATACCTCAACAGGAATAGAAAGTGTAAGTCCAGACTGTAAACCAGTCATTACAATAGAAGTAGAACCTTCAGAAACGCCAGTTACCACACCAGTGGTGGCATCAACGGAAGCGATACCCGAATCAGCAGAAGAGAAAGTGTAGCCCTCAATACTAGAAGCATTGTTAACTACTATGGCTATCTGACCGCCAACAGACAAAGACAAATCGTTATTAGCAATAATTGCCTGCTGTACATCAAGCTTCCAATGTGCATAATAAGTGACGTCACCATCTGGAATTGTCTCACTGGTAACCAAAGTTCCACCCTGAGTATACCAACCTTGGAAAGCGTTATTAGCAAGCGTTGGGTCAGGCGAAGGGTAATTTGATCCTAGCGCACTACCTATTACCACATAGACTGGAGAGACGACAGGCGAACCTCCTTGCGAATCAAATGTTATTTCAAATGTTGAACTTGGATCAACCACACTGACGGTAATTGTTTGAGTGTCGCCAGAATCATCACCAGTCATAGTAATAGTTGTCGTACCAATAGTCAGTGCTGTTATCTCACCAGTAGTTGAGTTAACAGTAGCAACAGAAGAATTATTTGAAGTAAATGAATATGGCTCAAGCTCAGCAGAATTAATGACGTTGATAGTAGCCGTATTACCCTCGCCAATAGTAAAGCTGTTACTATTAATCTCTGCAAGAGCAACCGATTTTTTCCATTGAGCATGATATGTAGTGTCACCTTCAGGAACAGTAGTACTAGTCACCATAGTTCCACCAGTCTCACTTGTATACCAACCCTGGAAAACGTAGTTTGTTTTAGTTGGATCGGTTGATGGATAGTTAGAACCAAGTGCGTCACCATCATTAATTGATACAGCAGAAGGAGAAGTCCCATTATGCGCATCAAAAGTAATAGTGTATATAATTTGGGGAGGGGACCATTGCTCAACCAAATTAATTGGCACCTCAATAGTAGCACGAGCTGTATTGGCAGTAGTGTTGGTAGTAATTTGTCGCGTACCAGTATGAATACGGTATCTATTAGAACCTTCTGCCTCAAGCCATATTCCATCTCTACGAGTAGTAACAGTATAATTTGATTGTTCCAAAAGGTAAACACAGTTTCCATTATTACCGATATTGGTCACATTCAAAGAGCCGGCGCTACAAACAGTTTGAACTTCTTCCCTAGTCATAAATCTCGCAACTCTTGTATCGGCAAACACCTGAAGATGTGTATTAGTCCAAGTAGCACTAGTTGGAAGAGCCGCAATGGCGGTATCATAATCTTGATCGTTGGCCTGTTGAGTACTTCTATAATAAACAAATTTAGCATTAGTACCATTCATACCAATATAGTAGAATCTTTCATCTGCCGAATCCCAAATTCCATTAGCATTAACATCACAGTCATATGCATCGCCATAAGACATCGTAGAAGAATCCGGTATCGTACCATAAGTTATTATACTCCCTCTCGAATAGCCAGTGCCGTTTGTGCTACAGCCACCCGACCTAGAGCAAGTCTCCTGGTGGAGAGAGCTGGCAGGCGCAATTTTACAAACATAGAAGGAAGGAACCCATTTAGCATAATACTGTGTTGGGGTATTAGAATCGAAAACGGTCGTAGTCGTAAGCTCGAATCCAGTACCATTTGTGCCAGAATACCAACCGTCAAGAGAATAATCTGCTCTGACGGAAATTGGCAAACTACCTAAACTACCACCGTCGGCAACCTCAATGTCCGCGACTGAAGAACCACCTTGCGAATCAAAGGAAACCGTATATAGATTATTCCCAACAGTGACACTTATAGTCTTAGTCAAGCCAGACAGAGTGCCGGTCATAGTAATAGTAGTTTTACCAACAGCAACAGCAGTTATCTCACCCGTAGTTGGATTAACAGACGCAATAGAAGAATTATTGGAAGTAAAGGTATAGGGTTCCAAATCGGCGGAATTAGTCACGTTTATCGATTTATTTGTGTTAATGGCCATATGTATTTCTGAACTTGTAAATTCCGCCTGCGAAACAGCTTTTACCCAATGAGCCCAATAGGTTTCATTTCCTACTGGTATCGTACTCGGCGTAACCAAATCACCACCATTCTGCAATGTATACCATCCCGTAAAAGCCCAGTCCGTTCTTGTAACCTCCGGTAAAGTACCGAGAGCGCCACCGTTAAAGACAAAGAAAGAATTCGAAGCTGGAACACCACCATTGCCCTTAAACTCAATTAAATGCAAGTTTGATTCATCGAAATCACCCAATCTAATATACATGTTGCTTAAATCAGCCTCTATAAAGCGTTTAGCATCAGTACATACGCCAGCAGTTTCGTTACCGGTACAATCATCTGCTGGATAAGCACCAAACCACGTAGTTAAAGCGAACTGCTGATCAAAATTAGTGATATTTTGAATTTCAATCAATGGCCCATTATTAAAACGCGCATAAATAATATGGTTAATCCTAAAGACACTAATTTCAGTCGAAGTATATGGTGTAATTGCATCCTTGCTATTTGCATTATCAGCTCCGTGGCCAGAAGTACTCCTAACTTGAATACTGTCGCCGCTACGCCTAACAATAATTCCAGGAGCTTTACCATCGTATGGTGCATCGTCTACTGAAGTCGCCAATTTATCGCTTACGAAAGTCTGTTGTGTATCTACCGAATTGTCTTGTTCGGACGGAAGATAATGTTCAATCGTAAAATGTATTTCGTAATCCTTTAAATAATTTTCATTACTATATAAAGCAATTTCGGTATCAATAAACTTAACATCTGAATATTTCTGACATTGAGAACCAGTTATATTACTATTTGTTGCACCATTAAATTCACAAAGACCCATATGACTCCAAACAATTGGGAATTGCTCCGCGAGCCATATTGCGTAAAGGGTAATGTTTTCGCCAGCCGTCTGATCTATTGCATATTGATCACTCGGATCGTAAACGTTACCAGAGCAAACATAATTTCCAGTCGTAGAATCAATTGTTGTAGGAACATCACACCAGCCACCAAATGTCAAATCTGCGCTTGACACAACAGGAACCGCGCTGCTTAAAGTTCCATAACTTTGGGCAGCAGGGGTTTCTCCGTCAACAGATAAAGCCTGGGGGTTCGGATCCGGCATTCCAGTGACAGTTTCTTGGGTATTTGCGTTATATGTAACGTTGTATACTACTGCATTAGCGATAGCGATCAAATTGTAGGTGTAGGAATATGAACCGGAAGGTGTCTCAAATCCAATTTTCGCACCAAAAGCAATAGTGTATTCATCAGCAACGTTGTTAGCAACACTCGACTTCGCTAATAGATCACCGCTAGTGGAGGGAGCGGGTAGGAAATTCGAGTTTGCGATAACGGTGTCGACCCCACCGCTAGTAGTAATATATTGGCTTGGCATGAATCCCCATTTATTTTTGTAACTAGCACTAGTAGAAAACGTCGTTTCATCGACTGCAGAGGCAATAGACTCTATTTCGTCATCATTTTGATTTACAAGACTCGTCGATTCATCCGTTGCAACCATTAAAGTATAACCAGTAAAGTTATCAGTTTCAATGCTAATGGTATTATTACCAGATTTAGAATAAGCACCTGTTGACGTAGGCAAAATGGTGATTGCTAAATTATGAGTATCTGTGGAGATGGTGAGAGTGCTTTGTTTTGCAATTGCACCAGCCGAAGAAGATGAAATAACAGAAAAGATAACCGCGACAAGCAGAATTAAGACACAGAACAGGTGTCGAAAAGTACCTTTCGCATACAGTAAATAAAATATACTGCTTCTCATATCTGTTACAACTTTATCTCCACTAATTGTATAAATCTATTATACATAAACAAAATGCATTATGCAAGTGCTTTAAACTATGAGGAATTAATATAAAAATAATTTTTCCACAAAAAAAGAGCCCTATGGAGCCATTGCAATGGAGCCGACTGTCAGGCTTGAACTGACGACCTACGGTTTACAAAACCGTTGCTCTACCAACTGAGCTAAGTCGGCAACTTAAATAATTATAGCACAAAAAATTATTTTTTACCATCTTTCTTCCCGCAATGATCATGATCTGGATTCGTATCAAATGGATGATGATGGTGCAATGATAAATGAGGAAAGATAAATTCAAAGCCAATTTTAACAACCACAAAAGCAATCACAATACTAATATAAGATTCTACGTTCACATGCCATAATAAATAGATAACCGCCGACAGTAAGACGGCGATTGATATCCAAGCATCATTCATCGTTTCAGCTCCAGAAGCTTTCAATACATCAGATTTAAGTTGAACACCCTTTTTCTTCAAATAAACTGCAAAGCCCCATTTCGCCGCAATACTTGTCACCAAAATAATGATCGTCGGAATCGAGTAATCCACTTCATCCGGCGTAATGATATTTTTGAAAGAAGCAACAAGCATCTCTAAACCCACTGATATTATAATAATTGCAATAATTATGGTTGTGAGGCGTTCGATTTTTTCGCGACGTTCTGCAAAGCGACCTTTTGAAGCAAGTTTTTCACTTACAATAATCAAAACGCCAGAAACCGCATCAATTAAACTGTGAATCGCATCTGATGCGATAGCTAGCGAATTCGATAGAATACCAACAAGTAAATTGAATATTGCCAATAGAAAATTAACCAAAATAAATAGCCAACCAGACTTAACAATTACCCTACTGCGATTATCACTTGTATCGTTTTGTTTATTATTGTGCATCATAACCAATTCTAACATTTTTTTGGTATAATTAAAAAAAAGAAAGGAGTAAAAATGTTTAGTCTAAAAGAAAAAGTTGCAGTTGTGTCAGGTGCCTCTTCAGGGCTTGGTCAACAAATGGCCCTCGCCTTCGCAAGACAAGGCGCAAAACTAGTTATACTTGCGAGGCGAGTGGAACGCTTAGAAGATTTTAAGCCGAAGCTAATCAAAGAAGGTGCCGAAGACGTACTAGCACTTAAATGTGATGTCACATCAACAAAAGATATCAACGAGGCAGCAAAAGAAGCAGAAAAAAAGTTTGGCCGCGTAGATATATTATTAAACTGTGCCGGTTCGTCGAAAGACAAAGGTATCTACGACATGACCGATGAGGAATGGGACTTTACTATTGCCACAGATGAAACGAGCGTCTTTAAAATGACACGTGCATTTGCAAATATTATGAAAAAGCATAAATATGGTCGCATAATAAACATAGCATCAATGTATGGCCTAGTTGGCAATACCGAAATTCCAACCATTGCATATCACACTTCTAAAGGTGCAGTCGTAAACTTCACCCGCGCTGTCGCAGCAGAACTTGCAACCGACGGTATAACCTGCAACGCAATTTGTCCAGGATATTTTTACACAGAACTCACCACAGCAGTTCTTGATACCGAACGCTTCCAAGAATTCGCCAAAACCCACGTGCCAATGCAACGTTATGGCAAACCGGGCGAGCTCGACGCAGCAGCTGTATTTCTAGCATCAGAAGAAGCATCGTATGTTACAGGTGTAATCTTGCCAGTCGACGGCGGATACACTTGTATATAAATTAGAAAGGAGAAATATGAAGACCAAGTATAGCGGAACTAAAACTGAAGAGAATCTAAAAAAAGCCTTCGCCGGCGAGTCTGAGGCTCGCAATAAATATGACTATTTTTCATCGAAGGCGAAAAAAGACGGATACGAACAAATTGCCGCAATTTTCGCCGAAACAGCTCTGAACGAAAAAGAACACGCTAAAATGTGGTATAAAGAACTACATGGTGGCGAGGTTGAGCCAACGAATACCAATCTAGAAGCTGCAGCAGATGGTGAAAATTACGAGTGGACCGAAATGTATAAAGGCTTTGCAGAGACCGCACGCAAAGAGGGCTTTAATGAGCTTGCCGAAAAATTTGAAGGTGTAGCTAAAATTGAAAAATCACATGAAGAACGTTATCGTAAATTACTTGCAAATGTCAACGAAGAAAAAGTCTTTTCAAAAGACGGTGATGTGATTTGGGTCTGCCGTAATTGTGGGCACATCGTAATTGGGAAAAAAGCACCAGACATCTGTCCAGTTTGCAATCATCCACAAGCCTACTTCGAAATCAAAGCCGAAAACTATTAAAAAGAGAAAATCCCCAGGCTCAAAACTTGGGGATTTTTTGTACAAAAAAATGGAGCCGCGAACCGGGTTTGAACCGGTGACCTCATCCTTACCATGG
>CAMKOB010000002.1 GCA_946414345.1 uncultured Candidatus Saccharibacteria bacterium
GAAAATTCTTTGATATTGGCCCAGCTCCAAAAAATAATCCTCCTGCCCAAGGTGGCGATAATTCCCAAGGTGGTGATAATTCCAACAATCCTCCTGCCCAAGGTGGTGATAATTCTAATGATGGTGGTGGGATGTAGTGTCCATTTATGGTGATCGGTCTAGCTATCTATTGACTTTCTTCATCTTTTACCATATAATATAACCATAAGTTTATAAACACAAACACAAAAAGGTAAAAGACATATGTCATCAAAACTTCTTATTAACGTAAATGACGCTAGCCCATCCGTAGTGCCAGACACTAGTGCTCCAGATACTGGTATGTTTAGTGTATCGCATACAGATGGAGCTGATAATCTGGTTTCTATGGTATTACCTATTATTGGTATAGCTATATTAGTAATAGCAATATTTGCTATCATTATTACTGCAACTATAAAGCGTAAGAAAGTTAATCATTTTACTACACACACTAATAAACACTTATTAGCTAAACTTACTGCATTATCCGTAGTAGTGCTATTGGGTGTATTAGGCGTAATGAACATGGACAAAATAACCAGTATGGTTAGTGCAACAACAGGTACTTCAGGAGATGACGACACACTTACTATCACAGCAAGTGATATTAAAATTGATGTAGATCTGAATGATACTGCAGTCTTTGCTACTGGTGAAAGTGTAGTGACTGTAGATTCTGCTACTGAAGCTGGATATACACTTATGGCTTATGTAGATAGTACTGCTACAGACCTAAAGAATGAAACTAATAAAACATCTACTAGTACTATTACTATGCTAAACACTACAGACTTCAAGAACCCAACAGCTCTAACTAATAATACATGGGGTATTGCTACTACTAAACCAACCTCACAGGATAGTACAGTCTTTACTGGTCTTCCTACTACACTAGACACTGCTATGACATTAAAGACTACAGACGAAGCTACAACTGCTAATGACAAATCTACCTTCTACTATAGTACTTATGTCACTCCAGGTCTAGATTATGGTACTTATTCTGGTACCACTATTACTTATATCGCAATAGCTAACTATGCTGGACCATGCAATCCAAATGCTACTACCATACAAGAAGCTAAATGTCTCCAAGACTTTGCTGGACCCAATCGTGACCAAATCGTAGAGTCTATGACACCAGAAACGCAATATACACTTATGGATATGCGCGACGAGAAAACCTATACGATTGCGAAGTATTATGCCTATGAAAGAGAAGTGCCAAAATCTGCAAAACTAAAACCGCAAACTGTTTTTCAGGTTTGGATGACGCAAAACTTAGACCTAGATTTAGATTCCAATACTACCTACACCAACGAAGATACAGATTTAGGCTATAACCCAGAAACCCAACAATATGAAACTGCCACTTGGATTCCAAGCCTCTCTACTTATACGACCAACAATACTACTTGGAGGGTTTCTAACACCACACCAGAATCTTATGACCCCGGTAATATATATTGGAATGGTAGAGATAGCGACGTTGATCTTGCTTGGAATGATTATTATCGAACTTGTAGTTGGGACTCTAGCAATAAGCCGTATAATTGTGATGAAACTATTAACCCGATTTCTGATGTAGTATCCCCTAATGGTATACCGCAATATCATTTGGGAAACTATTACAACTGGACAGCAGCTGTGGCAATGAATGATAGTTCTGGGTATTATAATGACTTTATAGCTGAACAATCTATCTGTCCGGCTGGTTGGACATTGCCTAGGGCATGGAACGATTCGTTTCAATCGCTTTGGAATTATTATGGCTTTGAAGGAGGATGGCAAGGCTCTACGCGTTGGGGCGAGGACGACGAGTTTTATAAAATATGGGAGGAGCCACTTTTTGTTCCTGCTACTGGTGGTTGGTATGGCTCCCTAGGTTACGTTGGGCTAGGTGGAAGTTTTTGGGCTGCAATGGCTAATGATGAGTATTCGGCTTCCTTTGATGGAGTGGCTACCTATGTTTATACTTCTACATTTTTTGGCGAAGGCCGTGGTTATGGTTTCTCGGTGCGATGTATAGCGCGTCCAGTTTCTTCGTTTGATAATTTTCCCTCCGAAGATTATTAACTTTTGAAATTAAGGACGATTTGATTATATAACTATTTACTTTTTTGGTTGTTCATGTTATAATATACCTTATAAGAGATTTTATAACATGGAAGAGATAAATATAAAAGATTTTTTAAGTTATCTTAAACATTATGTTTTTGCTTTTGTGATTTTGGTGGTACTTGCTGTGGGCGGAGTAATTATTTATGATACCCAATTCAAAAAACCAATTTATCAGGCGAAGACTACAGTGGTGATTGCGAAGTCTGATGCTTCTGAAGGTACAGCTGCGAGTTTGAATGACATTAATGCTAGTCAAAAGTTGGTGACCACTTATAGCGAGATTGCAAAAAGTGAGTTGGTGTTAAACAGCGTAATTGAAAAATTAGGGCTGACTGTTACAGCCAAAGAACTTGGCAAGAGTCTAACAATTAAACCTGTTAACGATACCGCTATTCTTAGTATTTCTGCAAGCGATGCGCAACCTGACTCTGCGGCATTGATTGCAAATGAAATCGCGACTGTGTTCGCTCAAACGGTAGCAGATATCTATAAGACTGACAACGTGACACAACTTAGTATGGCAGAGGTGCCTGAAGCACCAGCGAATAATACTTTAACGCGCGATGCGGTGTTGGCCGCAGCGATTGCAATACTACTAGTGGCTGGTTTTGCTTTTGTGAGATTTTATTTGGACGATTCAATTAAGCATAATGATGACGTAGAAAAGATCATCGGTTTACCAATGGCGGGTAGAATTACTAGATATGATAGTAAATTGAAAAAAGGTGATAGCGAGTTAATCGTGGCAGATTTACCAAAGGCGATTGTAAGTGAAAACATCAAGAGCCTTAGAACTAATCTACAATTTACGGCGATTGACGAAGGACTTAAAACTATTCTTGTGACTAGTACGAATGCTGGCGAAGGCAAAAGCTTCGTGTCAGCAAACTTAGCAATTTCTTTTGCGCAGGCCGATAAGAAAGTCTTGCTTGTAGACTGTGATTTGCGCAAAGGTCGCGTGCATAAACTGTTTGGAGTTTTGAATACAAATGGTTTTTCGAATCTTCTAGCGACTAGTCTTCAAAGTTATAAAAAATATGTGCGTTCGACAAAAATAAAGAATCTCGATATTTTGACAAGTGGCACTTACCCACCGAATCCGAGTGAACTTTTGTCGTCTAACAAGAACAAAAAGTTGATTAAGATGCTTTCTTCGAATTATGATATTGTGATTATTGATGGCGCGCCAGTTGGTGGTTTGGCGGATTCGGTGATTTTGTCTAGCTTGGTGGACGAGACAATTATCGTGGTGAAGGATGGGGCAACCGCGCGGAATGATTTGGCGACGGCAAAAAGCTCGCTCGATAAGGCTGGCGGAAAGATCGCCGGTATTGTATTTAATATGGTGGATAGAAAGACTTCTAAATACTATAGTTATTATTATAGTGACGAAGAGCCAAAACGAACTCGAAAATGATAGACATTCATTCGCATATTTTGCATGGGGTTGATGACGGAGCGAAGACTTTGTCAGATAGTGTTGCTGTTGTGCGGGAATTGGTTGACCATGGTGTGACTGACATTATTGCGACGCCACATTATGTGGAAGAGACGCGCTATACTGTGGAGCGAAAGGAAAATTCGGTGCTTTTAAAAGAGTTGCGTGAAAAGTTGGCGGCTGATGGCGTGAATGTAAATATTTATCTTGGAAATGAACTTTATATTAGTGAAAACATACTCCAATGGTTGAAAAAAGGCGTGGTCTCACCACTTAACAATAGTAAGTATTTGTTAGTGGAGCTACCCTTGAATGGAAAATACCAGAACTACGAAGATATATTATTGGAATTGATTCGGTTTGGATATAAAGTGATTTTGGCGCACCCAGAACGGTATGAGATTTTTAAGGAAGATTATGGTTTGTTGGTGGATTTGTGGGGAACAGGAGTGCTACTGCAGTGTAACATTGGAAGTTTTGCGGGAAAATACGGCCGGGATGCTTTGAAATTGGCGCGACGACTCGCAAAAGATAAAAGGATTTTTACGCTTGGTAGTGATATTCATCATTGTAGCAAGAATGACTTTATTGCGAAAGCACAGAAAAAGTTGGCTAAGTTTTATAGTGATACAGAGATAGAAGAATTGCTAGTAGGCAACCCGTCAAAAATTCTTGAAAAATAGTGTTGACTTTTAAATTCTGTTGAGTATAATCTCCTTTAAGATATAGAGTGTGAGTACAAGTGGGCAGACGGCACGACGTATTTTCGGTTAAAACTTAAAGGAGGTAATATGAAGAAACTCACAAAAATTAGTCTAGTGGTGGCATTGATTGTAGCCACTTTTTCTTTGGCCTACACTGCGCCAACTTACGCGGAATCGTGCGATGCGGAAGTTGAGGAGTGTGACATAGCTGGTGCTGTAAATGAAGTTGAGGGTGAAGGCGAGATTGATGCGGGTGAAGTTGTTGATATTGTGGTGTCTGAGGATGAGGGAGATGAAGAGGAAGATGCGAAGCTCGTAAAACTCGAAGAGTCCGAGGATGGTGAGGCTGATACTAATATTGATACTGATATTGATGTCGATTCGAATGACGCAGTTTTACTTGATGAAAAGCCATTGGTAGCCAAAGCTGGAATGTTGCGTACGTCATCTATTACTCTGGTTAATTTGATTAAATTTGCCGAAGTGGGTGAAACGATTACTATTACTGATGAGTTGGCTGATAGTTGGGGATACAGTTCTGGTGGAATAAGCTTTGGAGTTTCAGTACTTGAAAAAGGTAGTGGTTCTACCGAGCCGATTACTATTACACAGGGTGACGGTGGAGTATTCACTATTGTTATAAATGATGTTGGTAGTTATAATGTTTGGTTTTATTGTGGCGAGCAACAATCTACTAATTTGATGATTAATGCAGTGCATTTTACAGAGACCGATGATCCGACTTTGACTGAACTTATTGAAAATTTCAAAACTGCAATGAAGGCAATTGAAGAGGCGATTAACACCGGTGATTCTGATGCGATGCAAGAGGCTTGGCAGGGATATGCGGATGCAATGACTGCGGATGCAACTAAATTTTATGGTCTCGACGAGTATGATCAAATGACCGCATTAATGCGTGTAATGTCCATGTTGATTTATGGCGAGGATGTGGTGGTGGAGCAGTACGTTTATGAATATACTGAGGAAGATTATGAATATATTTATGAGTACGATGCGGAATATGCGGCAATTCTTGATGAATTGAAAGGCGTGCTTGCGGAGGCTGGTTATACCGAAAATATTAGTGTCTATGATTTTGATTTAGCTGTTTATAATAATAGCGAAGAGCCTGATGAAGATGGTGAGCGCTATCCAGTTGCGTGGTTGAATAATTTGTCGAGTGAGCGTGAGATTGTGATTGAAGCGGATAGCCCAGAAGAGGGATATGAGCGTCGTTATATTGCCGCTCGGGCACACTTTGAAGGTTATGAAAAGGATGCAGATGGCAACTATGTTTACGACGAAAATGGTGACTGGATTCCAATTTGGAGCTATGATTTGATTGACCATGTTGCCTTTGATGCTGCTGCTGGACTCCTCAGTGTATGGTCTGATAAGTTCTCAATCTTCGCAGTTTCTTACACTGATGTGTTAGTTCCAAAGACACCAAATACTGGCGTGTATACTGTAGAAGGTGGTACGACTGATAGTTCAAGTTTATCGACAGTATTTGCAATAATTGCTTTGACCGCAGTGGTTGGTGCAGTGAAATTTGCTAAGTGTAAATAATACTACACTTGTAGTAAAAACCAGGGATAAACTCCCTGGTTTTTTTGTTGAGTTTTACACAGGTTTTTTGCAGGTTTTGGTGATTTTGCGGTTGATTATTATGGAAACATAAGTATAATAGAATATATATTAGAGTTGAAGCGTGTTGAGCGCAGGAGGAGTGTAATGAATAGAATTAAATATGGAGTAGTGGCTGGTGTTACAGCGCTGTCTTTTTCGTTGGTATTTGGTTCGCCGGCTTTTGCGGAGCCAGATGATCCAGGTGAGTCTGGCGGTGATGATGTAATATTGGTGGGCGATCCGAATGATATACTTGACAGTTCTTATGTTGAAGTTAGTTCGGTGACCGTTTCGCCGGCGAGTGTTTCGGTAGCAGTGGGTGAGAAGAAGCTCATTGCGGTATCATATAATAGCGGTTTTGATGTGGCTAATATTAGTGGAGCCGAGACAAACATAACTTTTAAGAGTGGTGATGATCAATATACTGCTTATGTCGGATTTGATGGCGAATATGATTTTGATGCGAATGAATATATTGCTGACTATAATTCTATATATGTCGATGGTAACTATATTGGTTCGGCGGTTTATACTGTTACGGTGACGGATACAAATGGGAATACAGCGACAGCCGATATCAATGTTGAAGTTCGAGATGCTTTGGCTTCTAGTTGGAATGCGGTTGAGGAAATATGTGACGACGGTGAAGACGTGGCGATTTGTGTGTTATATGAGGTTGGTGTACAGTTTGGTACACCGATTGAAGGTGCTCGGGGCATTGGTGTTAAATTGGTGTCGATGACGGATGAGCTTCAAGCCTTGGATGCAAATTTGCTTGCAATACTGGACTTGACCGTATTTGACGAAAACAATGAAGTTATTCCAGTTTCCGACAATAATATTGACGCATTCTTTGGCATTCGTAAGAAGGAACTCGGCGATTTAGCAGATGCAGAAGAGCTATATTTCCAGCTTGTTTATATTAAAGACGGTGTAATTGTCGAGCGTTATGATGTCTCTGATATTGAAGATGATGGTTGGGGCTGGATGTTTGACGTTTCTGGGCTGTCACACTTCTCAAATTATGGTATCTTGGTTTCGACTACACCAATTGCTCCGAATACAGGTGGGTATACCAATACTGAGGCTGGAAGCTACAGAGATAATACTGCTTTGATTATTACTGTAACGGTAATGACTGTGTTTTTGACAATTTATAATTCGGTGGCTTACTTAAGAAGAAACAAGAAGTAGTTTTCGTTAGTTGTGAGTCTTTGGATAAGCGAAAAGTAAAGGGATAATCCCTTTACTTTTTTGTAAAAGCGTGATATAATGATACAGATATTAACGTAAAGGAAAATATGAGTCGTATCGGAAAACAACCCATCGATATTCCGGCGGGAGTGACAATCACGGTCGGCGACAAAGAGATTACTGTCGCTGGACCGAAGGGTCAGCTCATCGTTCCGGTTCAGCCTATGACTACTACAAAGGTCGAAGGCACTCAGGTAATCGTTACTCGTAAGGATGACGAACCAAAATCTCGGGCATGGCACGGTTTGCAACGCGCATTGATCAACAATGCCGTTAATGGCGTGACTAAGGGCTTCGAGAAAAAACTAGAAATTAACGGTGTAGGTTTTCGTCTATCAGGCGGTGGACAAGAAATCGAAATGGCGCTTGGTTTTTCACATCCAGTGAAATACCGTGCACCAGAAGGTGTCCAACTTACTACCAATAAAATGGAAATTACCGTGTCTGGTATTGACAAACAAAAAGTCGGCCAGGTAGCGGCGGAAATCCGTAGCCTCAAGAAGCCAGAGCCTTACAAGGGTAAAGGTATTAAGTATGTGGATGAGACGATTATCCGCAAGGCTGGAAAGGCAGGGAAGAAATAATGAATAAGTCAATGAGAGCAAATCGTACGCGTGCAAAAATTCATGGTACGAGTGAAAGGCCACGCCTAACAGTGCATTTTTCCAATTTGCACATTACGGCGCAGGTAATTGATGATGACAAGAAGACTACGCTTGCCTATGCTACGACGGTCGGTGCCAAAATGACTGGTACCAAGACTGAGCGTGCTGCTAAAATTGGTGAAGAAATCGCCAAGAAAGCAAAGGCCGCCAAGGTAAAGAAAGTCGTTTTCGACCGTGGTTCTAAATTATATGCTGGTAGAATGTCTGCTTTAGCTGACGCTGCTCGCAAGGAAGGATTGGAGTTTTAATATGGCAGAAGCTGAGAAAAAAGCCCCAAGAGTAATTAATAAGTCTGGCACCCTTAAAATGGACGATAAGGTCGCTGAGACCAAGCAGATTCGCGACATTTCTGGTAAAAAGATGGACCGAAGGAATCGCCGTGATCGTGTTAAGGCTGATGCCGGTGCGAAGGAATATGATGATATTACTATCGCAGTGGATCGTGTATCTCGTACAGTGGCTGGTGGCCGCAGAATGAGATTCAAAGCTTTAGTTGCAATTGGGAATCATAAAAACAAAGTTGGTATTGGTGTTGCAAAAGGTAATGATGTGACAACCGCTGTAGCAAAAGCTACATCTAAGGCGAAGAAGTCAATGATTACGTTCTCAATGAATGGTGAGACGATTTGCCACGAGACTCGTACTAAGGTGACCGGTGCAGATGTTTTGATGAAGCCGGCTGCTCCTGGTACTGGTATTATCGCTGGTGGTACAGTGCGTGCGATTATGGGTCTAACTGGCGTGAAGAACTTGATTTCGAAATCGCTTGGTTCGACTAATAAAGTAAACATCGCTTATGCAGTAATTGATGGTTTACGCGCTCAGGTGCCACGTAATCAGTGGACTGGTAAAAAAGCCGAGGCTACCGAAAAGCCAGTGGTGAAGGCTGAAGCTAAAGTTGCTGAGAAGGTGGTTGCTAAGAAGCCAGCTGCTAAGGTTGAAAAAGCTGAGGCTAAGCCAGCTGTTAAGAAAGCTACCACCAAGAAACCAGCCGCCAAAAAACCAGCTACTAAGAAAGCTGCTCCAAAGAAGGAGGATAAGTAATGAAATACAATGAATTAGTGGTTGAGAAGAACACTCGCCCATCACGTAAAGGTCGTGGTATTTCGGCTGGACAGGGTAAAACCGCTGGACGTGGTACTAAAGGTCAGAAGGCTCGTACTGGTCATCGCAAGATGCCAACCGGTTTCATGGGCGGTCAGCGTGCTATCATGCAGGCTGTGCCAAAGCTCAAAGGTTTTAAGAGCTTTCACGCTAAGGCCGAAGTGGTCTATACAGATCGTTTGAACGATTTGAAGGGTAAGATTGATAACTTTACTTTGGCGGAAAATAGTTTGATTTCTAGCCCATATGTAAAGGTAAAAATCATTACCCGTGGCGAATTGACTGCAAAACTTGATATTGAGACACAATTCGCTTCAAAGACTGCAATTGCCGCTATCAAGAAGGCGGGCGGATCATTCAAAAAAGTTGCAATCTTGCAAAAATCCGCTAAAAAAGCTGAATAATAGCTTAAAAATTCAAAATAATCTCTAGAAATAGAGATTATTTTGTTGTATAATGTATTCATTATGAATGAAGCGGAGTTAAAAACAAGTACAAAACAGCGGGTGGTTATTAGTTTAATTGCAGTAATAATGCTGGGTTCGGTAATTGCGGGTTATGTGGCAATTATAGCGAATGGTGGCCCTAAATCGACAAATACGGAAATTACCGACGAGAAGGCGCAGGAGTATTATGAGGCTTATGCGGCAAAGCTCGATGAATTTAAAACGGCAACGGCGAGCGATTTTGCGAAATTTTCTGGCCAACTTGGTGCGGTGGCAGCATATGATGAGACGGCTGCGAATAGCAATGGTGTAGCTACGAAAGAGCTAGTAGTAGGTGATGGGCGAGAGCTTGCTAGTGGTGACACAAATTATCTGGCTTATTATGTAGGTTGGTGTGCTGATGGTACGATTTTTGATTCGTCGCTTGACGACACTGAAAATCCAACATCGTTTACGAATGCCTTGGATGCATCACAAGGAATGATTGAAGGTTGGAACGAAGGCGTAGTGGGAATGAAACTGGGTGGAATTCGTAGAATTACGATTCCGGGTGAAAAGGCCTATGGCTCATCGCGTGAGATTTGTGGTGGGTATGATAAGCCATTGCGCTTTTTGGCGATGGTGGTGGCGAACGAAGAACCATTTGCGACGGTTGTACGAGAGCTTGAGACGGCATACATGAAGGTGCAATATGCCAATTATGGCATTGATTACGAAGCAGCAATGAGCAGGTAGTTGATTTTAGTTTAAGCTGAGTGACGATTGACGTTGTTTTTTTGAGTGTGCTATAATATAACCATAAAGTTTATAAACACAAACACAAAAAGGTAAAGACATATGTCATCAAAACTTCTTATTAACGTAAATGACGCTAGTCCATCTGTAGTGCCAGACACTAGTGCACCAGATACTGGTATGTTTAGTGCCTCCCATGCAGATGGAGTGCACTTTAATACTAGTATGATTTTGCCAATTATTGGTATCGCTGTTTTAATAATTGCTATTATCGCAGGAACGATTGTAGCGGCTTCTCGTCGCAGAAAAGTAAATCGTTTTACTACGCATACTAATAAACACTTAGTGGCTAAACTAACTACATTATCCGTAGTAGTACTACTTGGTGCGCTGGCTGTAATGAATCTAGACAAACTTTCTAATCTAGCTAGTGCAGTACTTCTGGTAGATGATTTAAAAAACAATGATGACAATAGTCTTACTATTACGGCTAGTGATATCAAGATTGATGTAGATTTAAATGACAAAGCAGTCTTTGCTGCTGGCGAAAGTGTAGTTACTGTAGATTCTGCTACTGAGGCTGGATACACATTAATGGCTTATGTAGATAGTACTGCTACAGACCTAAAGAATGAAACTAATAAATCGTCTACTAGTACTATTACTATGCTAAACACTACAGACTTCAAGAACCCAACAGCTTTAACTAATAATACATGGGGTATTGCCACTACTAAACCAACGGACCAAACATCGGAAGTCTTTACTGGCCTTCCTACTACACTAGACACTGCTATGACATTAAAGATTACAGACGAAGCTACAACTGCTAATGATAAATCTACCTTCTACTATGGCACTTATATTACTCCAGACCTAGATTATGGTACTTATTCTGGTACTACCATTACTTATATTGCCATAGCCAATGTAACCGAACTGTGCAATCCAAATGCTACTACCATTGACGATGCGGTATGTATGCAAGATTTTGCTGGACCTAATCGTAACCAGATAGTTGATTCTATGACACCAGAAACCCAATATACACTCATAGACAAACGTGATGAGAAAAGCTATACGATTGCGAAACTTCGAATCAACTTAGGGAGTGTAATGAGAGGTTCTCATGACGATTATGCTGTTTGGATGACTCAAAACCTAGATCTCGACCTCGATTCTAATACTACATACACCAACGAGGACACAGATTTAGGTTTCAACTTGCGTACGGGTGAATATGAAACCGCTTCTTGGGCTCCGAGCCGTTCTACTTATACTAGCACAAATACTTTCAAGCATGATTGGTGTATTGGTGGTGAATGGGTTTCTAATGATTCAGAAATGCAAGGTACACACTGTTCTAATTTTGTACTAGAATCTTATGATCCGGGTGATTATTATTGGAATGGTGTTGTTCGTAGTGGCGACTTTTCTGCCAATGGTATTCCGCAGCATCATTTAGGTAATTATTACAACTGGAATGCTGCTGTAGCAATGAATGATACTTCTAATGTTTCTCATTCTGTTGAGCTGGGGCAATCTATTTGTCCCACTGGTTGGACTCTTCCTACAGGCGTTTACTCCTTCTTTCGTTTGTGGTATTCTTATGATTTGGATGAATATTCTTATAGCCCAAGAGATCTGGATGCTGCTGGCGAGCTTAATACTGCTCTTTGGCTTGAGCCACTTTATTTCAATATGAGTGGTTTTTTCGATGGCGAATTGAGCCATATTTCGTTTGGAGGATTTTTATGGAATTCATTGTCTTCAATTAAAGGAGAAGCTTCTAGCGCTGGTTTCCAGGAATGGAATGCTGTGTCTGCCCCAAATGGTAGAGCTTACCGTGGTCTCGGTGTTTCTGTCCGTTGTGTCGTCCGCTCAGGAGAGATGTTTAGCTTAGTGCCATTGGGTTAGTAAGAGAAGAGTGATTCATAGTAGAGTTTAAGTTCTTCGGCAATGAAGTCGTCGTCTTCGTAAATAGCGTTGAGACTCTGGAGGAATTTGGCGGATTGTTTCTCGAGGCGTGATTTGCGATAAGATTCCCATTTTTTCATTTCAGTTTCGCTAAGACTTTCGGGGTAATTGCGGCCTTTGTAGTGTAATAACAAATCTGGTAAGCGTTCATCGTCGAATTCGGGATGAAAATCGGCGAGTTTTTTGCTATCTGCGTTGCGAACGGCGGAGACTTTGACACGGTCAGTGTCATTTAGGAAGCCTTCATAAATGGCTTGTTCTGGCTCTTCGGCGGGTGGGAATTTGTCGGCTTCGGCTTCGTTGATGGTCCGCATTTTTTCGGCGAATTCTGGGTGAGCCATGAGTGATTTATAATTCTCATTAATTTTTTCACGAGTGAGACCAATTTTGGTCCAGCCGTCATTTTTTTCTAATACGCTGATCGGTGCGATAGCTGGGCATTTATTGAAGCAGAGTTCTTTGATAATTGGAAAAAAAGAACCGTTTGTTTTTGAATCTTCTGGAATGGTATTTGCAAGTATTTCGTCTAGATTATATCGTAAGTTCCAAACAAGCACATTGCCATTACGAGACGTGGTAATGGGCGCGACGACGGTTGTTTTGTTGAATTCAGATGAATATCGACCGCTCGTATAGACGATGGGATTCTTATTATTCAAATTGACGTATTGTTGGATGACTTTTTTGTCGCGGAGCTTGAAGAGGAAATTAAATATCTCTGGTTGTTTTTCTTTGATTAGTTTGGCGACGGCTATAGTTGCATAAACGTCGGAAAGGGCATCGTGGGCGTGTTCGTGTTTCATGCCATTAAGTTTAGTGATAAGTTCTAGGCGGTTGGTGGCTTTGCCGCTTTTTGTAACAGGCCATTTGATGCCGTCTGGACGCAAGGCCCTCACCATACGTACGACATCTAAGATATCCCAACGACTGCGGCCATCTCTCCATTCCCATTCGTACGGGTCGTAAAAATTACGCCATAAAATAGCACGCATGAATTCGTCGTCAAAGCGAACGGTATTGTAGCCGATTGCGATAGTGTTTGGTGTAAAGATATCTTCTGTGACAATACGGCAAAACTCAGCTTCAGTATAGCCATCTTCCAATGTTTTTTGTGGGGTGATTTTGGTAACCATGATGGCTTCGGGGCTTGGCAGGGCATCGGGTGTCATTTTGACTAAGATATTGACTGGCTCGCCAATGGGATTTAAATCTAAATCAGTTCTTTGGCCGGCAAATTGCATAATGCGGTCGGCACGAGGGTTGAGCCCGCTGGTCTCTAAATCATAGAAGAAAAAGGTTTTATTCATGACTAAATTATAGCATGAAAAAAAATCGATAAAAAACATAAGAATTATGTTATAATCTAGTCATGGATAACAACAAAGTTATGATTGTGGGCACTGGTAATGTTGGTGCTTCGATTGCTTATGCTATTACGCAGCAAAGAACTGCGGTGAATGAGATTATTCTGACGGATGTATTGGCGAAAGATGCTGAAGGTGAGGCGATGGACCTGAATGATGCACTTGCGGTAGCGCCAAGCTATGTAAAGATTTGGAATGGTATTTACAAGGATGCACATGATTGTGATATTGTTGTGATTGCGGCTGGAGTCCCGCAAAAACCTGGTGAAAGCAGGTTGCATAATTTACGGAAGAATGCAAATATTTTGCAGGGGATGATTCAGCAGATTATGGCAAGCGGATTTAGTGGCATTTTTTTGGTAGTTACTAATCCGGTAGATGTGATGACTTATCTAACGATGAAGTTTTCTGGCTTGCCAAGTGAACAAGTAATTGGCTCTGGTACGTTGTTAGATTCGGCGAGATTGCAAAAACGAATTGCTGAGTATTTGAACATTAATCCTAAATCAGTGCATGCTTACCAAGTGGGTGAACATGGTGATTCGGAAGTGACGCTGTGGTCTTTGGCTAATGCGGGAGGCGCAAAAATCTCCGAGATGTTACCGCGTGAGACTTTGAATGGTATTTCAGATTTTGTGAGAAATGAAGCGTATGATATTACCGAGAAAAAAGGTGCTACGCAGTATGGTATTGCGACTTGTGCGGTGCAAATTATTAATTCGATTTTAAATGATGAATTAAGGGTTTTACCGGTTTCGTCATTTGATAGCTTTTCGGATACTTATTATGGTTGGCCAACCGTTGTGGGGCGAGAAGGTGTGGTGCGACGTTTGGATGTAAAATTATCGGAAAAGGAGAATATTGATTTGCAAAAATCGATAAATGTGTTATCTAAAGCAATTAAATCTGTTAAGATGTGATATAATATATATAATGATTGTCAAATAAAATAAGGAAGAAAAAATGGAGCCAACAAATACAACAACACCATCAGCAACACCTAATGCGCCGTCTGATTTGCCTTTGCCGCCAGAACTACCTACTCTACCATCGGACCCTCCTGCTTTAAACCCGATTTCTCCGATGGAACCAGAAGCGCCTGTTGCCCCAGAGGCTCCTGTTGCCCCAGAGGCTCCTGTTGCCCCAGAAGCTCCTGTTGCTCCAGAGGCTCCTGTTGCCCCGGAGGCGCCTGTTGTTGAACCGGTGGCTCCAGTGGTTCCCGAGGTTCCAGCCGCTGAGCCAGCTGCTCCAGAAGCTCCTGCTGTTGAGCCAACTACTCCTGAGTCGCCAGCTGCGGCGGCTACAGCTCCAGATTTGTCTGACGTGGTGCCAGAAGCTTCCGCTGTTTTAGAAACACTTCAGACTTCAACTCTTGAGCAAGCTGTCAGTCCTGATGCACCGGCCGCTTCAATTGAATCGCCCGTTGCGGCTACGCCTGCAGATTCTGGTGCCAATACGTCTTTTGGCGCGATGGACCCGATTACGATGCCAACTCCGGCTAAAGCTCCAAATCCTGAAGAGGAAGAACTCAAGTCGCCTTTAAAGGCGGCAGAGCCAGTGCCTGGTTCAATTGGTAGTGCGATTTCGGTTCCATCTGAGACTGGTGCCATTGGTGCGGCTCAGGGTTTACAGACGTCAAGTATGGCCTATAATGATCCCAAGACTCAACAAAATAAAGCAGACGGTAAGTCGGCAAAAAAGAAAATGAGCAAGAGCACTTTGATACTTTTGGGTGTGCTTGGCGTTGTTGTAATTGTAGTTTTGGTAGTAGTATTAATTCAAATGTTGGGTTCGGGCAAATAGTTTAGGAGGATAATGAGTAAAGTATATATTACGACGGCAATTCCGTACGTAAATGGTCAGCCACACATTGGACATGCGATGGATTATTGTCTTGCGGATGTTTGTGCGCGTTATAATAATTTGATTGGCAATGAAGTGCGCTTGCAGGCTGGTACTGATGAGCATGGTGGGAAGATTTTTAAGAAGGCAGAAGAGCTCGGCAAGCCTGTGGAACAGTATGTAGCGGAGAACGCCGAGAAATTTCAAAATTTTATTCATTCTTTGGGGGTAGAATATACTGACTTTGTGCGAACTACAGATGAAGAACATCAAAAACGTTGTCAAGAAATCTGGAAGCGACTTGAATCACATATTTATAAGGCGAAGTATGAAGGTTGGTATTGTACTGGTTGTGAAAGATTCGTGACCGATAAAGAAGTTGAAGAGAATAATGGAGTTTGTCCTGACCATCAGAAACCTTATGAACAGCTTTCGGAAGAGAACTATTATTTTAGGATTTCGGATTTTAAAGATCAAATTAAGAAGGCGATAGAGTCTGATGAACTGTTGATTTTGCCCGATTTTCGTAAAAAAGAGATGCTAAAATTGCTTGATGAATCGCCTGATGTTTCGGTTTCGCGTTCGTCTGAACAATTGACTTGGGGTGTACCGGTGCCGGATGATGATTCACAGGTGATGTATGTGTGGATAGATGCGCTATCTAACTACCTTACGGTTTTGGGGTATCCGGATGTTACTGTTGAGGATTGGTGGCCTGCGCAGGCTCAATTTGTAGGTAAGGATATTTTGAGATTTCATGCAATAATATGGCCAGCGATGCTTCTTGGCCTCGGTTTACCTTTGCCACACTATTTAGTATCTCATGGAATGGTGCTTGCAAATGGCCAAAAGATGTCGAAGTCAATTGGAAACGTGGTTGATCCGATGGAAGTGATTGAAAAACATGGTATAGATGGATTCCGCTATTACTTCTTGCGTCACATTGATACTTTTGCGGACTCAGATTTTACCTGGGAAAAATTTGATGAAGCATATAATAATGAACTTGCGAATGATTTGGGTAATTTAGTGCAAAGGCTCGCAACTTTGGCTGCAAAGAATAATTTCAAGCTTAGTGAAGCTTTTAATCCTGAGATTCCGCAGGAATATCGTGAGCTAATGGATAACTTTGAATACTCAAAAGCGATGGATTATGTTTGGGAAATATTACAAGGATTAAATCGTCGAATAGATGAGGAAAAACCATGGAGTCTTGCAAAAAATGGTGAAAAAGAAAAATTGGACATGTGTCTAAAAAATCTTATCTGTAAATTACTTAATGCTAATTATTTGCTTTCTCCGTTTCTGCCCAATGCGACTGAGAAAGTATCGGCAGTATTTGCTAATCCGATAACACCGCCCGAAATACCTTTGTTTCCAAAACAATAAAAAAATAGCCCCTTTGGTGGGGCTATTTTTTATTCTTCGCCGGAAAGCTTGGAAGTAAAGTCAGATAAGTAGAAGCCGACAACTCCACCAATCATTGGGAAGAGAGCGTAGATTGAGAGTGCTTGGCAAACGCCACCCAAAATCTCGCCGAAGTTTTCGCCTGCAGTTGGAAAGATTTGAAGCATCAAAGCAGCTGCTGGATTGAATATGAAATTGCCTGTAAGGTTGCCGAAGAATGCTGCGGATACAATGTAACCAATGAAGGTTGCTGTTACCATGCCACCTACTACGGTCGTAGCAAAGGTGAATACGCTGCGCTTGTATTTGAGACCACGTGCAAAGAAGAATCCGATAATGATAGCGCCCAGTAGCTCCACCATTGTGAAAATCCAGAATTGATTTTCGCCAACAGCGGTCATAGTTGGTACGTCCATTGCTCCTTCGCCGCCGGCAACATGGAATGAATTAAAAATGAGCCAGCCGAGCCAGGCACCGATAACTTCTGCAATGATATACATGAAGCCACGAATGACTGAGATGCGGCGAGATGCCATCATACCCACAACGATTAGTGGGTTGAGGCAAGCACCTGAGAATGCATAAATTGCGATGAAAATTGCAATTAGCGCAAAGGTGTACATTGCCATGTTATGGATACCGATTAGTGAGAATGAGAATAGGAGAAGTGTGATGAGTGCTACACCTATAATTTCACCAAGTAGCGCACCGTAGAACTTATGATTTTTGAAGATAGTGAGAATACTCTCTTTTTCTTCGTATTTTTTAGCAAAGAAACCACTAAGACAGGATTTTTTGGCTTTTGGTGCTGTAGTGACATCTTTTTCTTCTGTATGGGTTTTGATAGCCTCGGATACTGGCTTTTCGACAGTTTTCGCGGCAGTTTTAGGTTTGGTCGTTTTGGCTTTTGCAGTCTTTGACGACGTCTTAGGCTTTTTTGTTGCCATCTTTCCTCCTTAAATAATATTTACTCTATTATAGCACACTATTTATGTTATAATGAAAAAATGGGAATAATGTTGACTAAAGAAGATGATAAAAACGCTGAATTATCACGGCGAATTAATGCCGATTTGCGCGCAAAGATGGACACGCAATCTAAAATGGAAGACCCGGATTTTGTAGAAGGTTCGGCTTATATGGAAGACTTTTTGAAGAATATTAAGATATAAATATGGTATAATATAATATATGAACGAGTTGGAGTCTTTAAAAAAAGAATTAAAGGATTTGAATGCGCAATATGCTCAGATTCGTGATATTGCACCAGAGGAGCGGGGAAAATTTGGTCGTGAATTAAATGCACGAAAGATGGCGATATTAGAGAAAATTCGTGTTGCTGAGGAGGCCGCGCTTGATGTAGCGGTGGAGCCTCTTGATGTTACGGCGCCATGTGGTGTGAATGAACCTTTGCCAACTACTTATTCGGTATTTCAGGGTTCTAGACATCCGTTGATGACGGAGCTTGACAGGGTTGTGTCGATTTATCAGATGATGGGCTTTGATGTAGTAGAATCTCGACAACTTGACGATGAATTTCATATGTTTGATTCTTTGAATTTTGCTAAGGAACATCCGGCTCGAGATGGTTATGATACTTTTCGTACGGAAGAGGGGTTGATACCACCAGCGCATACTTCCACAATGCAACATCGGGTACTTAAGATGTATCGTGATAAATTAGCACAAGGTGGAGAAATTGCCGTTGTGGTGCCAGGTAGAGTATATCGGAATGAAGATGTGGATGCAACGCATGAGCATACTTTTTATCAGTGTGAAGGAGTGTATGTGTCACGTGATTGCACGATGGGCGATATGCTTGGAATTTTGAGAGAATTCTTTGAAAAATATTATGAACAGAAATTGAACATTCGAACACAGCCTGGCTATTTTCCATTTACGGAACCTTCGCTGGAATTTTTGATTGAAAAGCCCAAAGCTCTAGGTGGCAAAAAGGGTGATTATTTGGAAATGCTGGGCTGCGGGATGATTCATCCTAATGTTCTAAAAATGGCTGGAATTGATCCGAATGAGTATCATGGTTTTGCATGGGGTGGTGGAATTGACAGGTTGGTGATGCTACGCTACGGCTTGATGGACGTGCGACACTTTGAGTCGGGGGATCTCAGATTCTTAAGGGAAATTAAATAGGGTTAGGAGGAATATGAGAATATCGTTAAATTGGCTAAAAAAATATGTTTCGGTACCAGTTTCAAATGAAGATTTGATACGTTTAATTGGTGCGAGATTAGTGGAAGTTGAAGGTGTAATTGACGAAAGTGCTAAATATAATAATATTTATGTAGCAAAAGTAGTAAGTGCCGAAAAGATACCTGACACACATTTGACTCTTTGTCAAATTTATGTTGGTGATAAAGAAATTGATAAGGTTGAAAAAAATGAAGCTGGTTTGGTGCAAGTGGTGTGCGGAGCGCCAAATGTACATATTGGGATGTTGGCTGCTTGGATTGCTCCTGGGGCTATCGTACCTGTCTCAGTACATGAAGATGCTCCATTTGTGATTGGCAAACGTAAAATGCTTAACAAATATGATTCGTTTGGTATGCTTGCCGGTGCGGACGAGTTGGACTTTGGTGGTGATCATTCGGGGATTGTAGAAATTAATCCATCGGAGGCGCAGCCAGGTGATTTGTTGTCGGATGTGTTTGAATTAAACGATTTAATATTGGAGATTGAAAATAAATCTTTAACGCATCGACCGGATTGTTTTGGTATTATTGGTTTTGCTAGGGAAGTGGCAGGGATTTTGGGTGAGAAGTTTGATGAACCAGAATTCTTGACGGAAGAAAAGGTATTCCCGAAAGGGTTCTTTGCTAAGTGGGGAAATGGAATTCGGGCTAAGAAATCTGAGCTAACCGTGAATATTGCCAACCCAGAGATTTGTCCGAGATATAGTTGTGCGGTGATTAAGGTGGTTGAGCCAACTGCAGAAGATAAGTATTTGTCAGAAATGAAGATTCTTTTGGCAAAATCTGGAATGCAAAGTGTTTCAAAGATTGTTGATATCACAAATTATTTGATGTTGCTTACTGGGCAGCCGTTGCACGCTTTTGATTACGATAAGTTTTTGGCTGTGGGTGGGAGCGAAAAACCAATTGTTAATGTGAGATTGGCGTATGGAGGTGAGACGATTGAACTATTAGACGGCAAAGAAATCGTTTGCGTGCCGAGCGATATTTTAATTACTTCAAATGATGTACCGGTGGCGATGGCCGGCGCGATGGGTGGTAAGAATACGGAAATTGACGAAAGCACAAATAATGTGTTGCTTGAGTCAGCGTCGTTTAGCTTGTTTAATCTTCGCAAAACGCAGATGGAGCATGGTATTTTTAGTGAAGCGATTACAAGATTTACAAAGGGCGTACCGGCAGGTGGTACATTTAACGTGCTTGCTGAGGCGATTAAGGAAATTAACGGTAAGCCACTTGATGCTTGCGATGCGTTTGTAGGATGGAAAAAACCTCAGGAGGTAGTCGTTTCGGTGAGCGAAATAAATGCTTTGCTAGGGACTGATTATAGCAAAAAGTTGATTATAGAGACGCTTTCTAATGTAGGATTTGATATTGAGAGTAGTGGTGATGTTTTGACGGTTTGGGCAAAAGTTTGGCGAACGGATATTCATATCAAAGAAGATATCATTGAAGAAGTGGGCAGACTACTTGGATATGATAATATTGAGCCAACGTTGCCGCGTCACGCCACGGCTGAGAAAAATCGGATGTTGGAATTAAAGTCGCATATTCGTGAAATAATGAAAGAATATGGTGCGAATGAAGTGTTGACTTATAGTTTTGTGAGCGAAAGGTTACTGAAGAAGGCTGGTTTGGATGCAAATAATTCATACAAAATTGTGAATTCGATTTCACCGGATTTGCAGTATGTGAGACAAACGATTGTGCCGAGTTTGCTTGAGAAGGCTTATTTGAATCAGAAGTTGCCAGTAGATAAATTTGCGATTTTTGAAGTGAATAAAGTTTATCAAAAGTGCTGGGGCATGGATGATGAAAACGTGCCGGTCGAGAGAATGCAAATGGGCTTTGTAGTAGCAGAACGCAAAACCACTGGTGACGCTTATTATAAGGCAAAATTCTTTGCGGAGAAGATGCTTGAAGAGCTAAATATTAAGGTGAAGTTTTTGCCACTTCGAAGTTTGGCGGCGGATGCGTTGCCGTTTGAAAATAAGCGGGCGGCTGAGATCTGGACGCTTGACGATCAGTATGTTGGTGTGGTGGGTGAGTTTAAAAATTCGGTGCGTAGGAATTTTAAATTGGCGGAATATTTGGCTGGATTTGAGTTGGGTGTTGACTTAATTAATCAGTTGGCTGGTATTCGTGCGGTAAAAAGTGATTTCGAAGTTAAAGATCAGATTGACGAGACTGTCACAACTGATAAGAAGTATGCTGAAGTTTTGGCTGAAGTGAGTGGTAAATATCCTAATGCGGTTATCACGCCGGTTTCGATTTATCAGCCAGAAGGCGCTAGTAAAAAGAATATTACTTTTCATATCGAAAAATACTAATTTATTTGTTTTTTGATGTTGTTTATGGTAAACTTATTTTATGATTTTGTTTGATTCTGTTACGAAAGTTTACCCTGGTGATAAGGAGCCGGCGCTAGATGACGTGTCGCTTCATATCGAACCAAATGAATTTGTGTTTTTGGTGGGTAAATCTGGTGCTGGCAAATCTACCTTGATGAAGATGATTACAAAGGAAGAGGTTCCTGATAACGGGAAGATTATTGTTGGCGGGATTGACCTAGATTATGTAAAAAAACGTCATATCCCTAGCTATCGGCGACGACTTGGGGTGGTGTTTCAGGATTTTAAGCTTTTGCCGCGACGGACAGTTTATGAGAACGTAGCTTTTGCGCTTGAAATTGCAGGGATGAGCGGTAGAGAGATTCGGAATACGGTGCCAAAAGTTTTGGAATTAGTTGATTTGTTAGATCAGGCGCGGAAATTCCCCGATCAGCTTTCTGGTGGACAAATGCAAAGAGTTTCGATTGCGAGAAGCGTGGCGAGGCAACCTAAGATTTTGATTGCGGATGAGCCGACGGCAAATCTTGATAAGCTGACTACTGAAGAAATTATTGATTTGTTGAAGAAAATTAATGATTTTGGTACGACTTTACTTGTAACAACGCACAATGAAAACATTGTTAATAATTTACAAAAGCGTGTGATAACAATGAAGGGGGGCAAGATTATAAATGACCAAAAGAGTGGTGGCATATATAAGTTGGATGATGTGCAAGTGCCACAAAAGCCACAAAGAATTATTCAGATACCTGGTCATGCTTTGAAGCAAGATTTGGCTGTAAGGCCAATTCGGGTAACTGTTACTCCAATGCCAAAACCAGTTACGCCAAAGCCAGTTACGTCAGCGCCGAAGCCGGCTGCCTCGACTACCAAAACGGTAGCTTCGAAGCTTACTACTACAGTGTCGAAAACTAGTTCCACGCAAAAGTCTAATTCGACGACGAAGCAGGCGGCCAAAAAGACGACAAAACGGAGGATAATATAGTGGGTAAGGAAGAAGAGAAAAAATTAAAAAAGTCTACTAAGAAAAGTTTGAAAGCAATCCGGAAGACTAATATAAAACATCCGATTCGTGAAGAAGGACGAATTTTGAAGTATGGTACAAAAGGCTTTGCGAGAAATATTTGGCTTTCAGTGGCAGCAACGATCGTAATGACAATTACGCTGATTATTCTTTTTGTGACTATTGTGGCTAGCGTGATTTTAACAAATACCGCTGAGATGATGCGAGATAAAATTGATATTACGATTTATTTTAAACCTAATACGTCGGAAAAAGACCTGAATCAGCTGTCTGATATTATCAGCAAGGATTCAAACATTAAGAGCGTGGTAATATCGACTTCTGAGCAAGAGTATGATAAGTTTGTCGAGGAAAATGCTGGCAGTGACGATATTCTTGAAGTCCTTGATGACGAAATGAAGGCTTTGATGATTTCCAAGATGCAAGCAACGATGAGAATTAAAGTATATAATGTAGATAATCTTGATAGTATCCGCGAAATTGTGGAAACGGATGAAAAATTTCAGGCTGCGCTCGATTCGGAAATGTCACCGACGTATGACGTGAACCAGGTTGAAATTGCTACGATCACAAAATGGGCGCAGATTGCACGGATGAGTGGTTTGATACTTGCTAGTGTGTTTTTGGCGATTTCAATTTTAATTATTTTTTCTACAATTAGAATGGCGATTTTCTCACGACGTGAGGAAATCTATATGATGAGGTTGGTTGGTGCAGATAAAAGATTTGTGCGAGGGCCGTTTTTGGTGGAGGCAGAAATTTGCGGCATTATTGCTGGTGTACTTGCGGCGACTGCTTCATATTTTGGATTTATGTTCTTGGCGCCTAAGTTGGCTGGTTATGGTATTGATGTAACTGTCATTTCTGACATTTTGAGTTCAAATAAGCTGATTTTAGTTTATTTGATTTTTATTGGACTTGGCGTGTTTATTGGCCGTGCGTCGGCGCATCTTGCTGTGGGGAAATATTTGCATAAAAGTTCATAATTTTATTATGGTTATGATATAATAAAAATATGAAAACAAAAACTACTGACAAAGTGAGGTACAGAGTCGGACGACGTATTGCTATGGTCGTTGTGATTTTTGTAGTAGTTTCGGTAGTGACACTGGGGGCAAATTACAATTACAATCTTGGAGTGGAGGCGATTTCGCCAGCTTGTTATAATAGTCCTGATTGTATGGCGGCTGTACAGGCTGAAGAGGAAGCAAACGCTAATGCGGCGGCGGCTCAGAATGCTTCTAATATGTATCAGATGAAAGTAAATGAATTAACTTCGCAAATTGCCTATACGGAAAGAATGATTGCTGAGTCACAAGCGCGAGTTGAAGAATTGAATGTACAAATAAAAGAAACTGAAGCTAAATTGCTCGAGGAGCAAGAAGCGCTTGTGGAACTTTTGATTAATACGCATTTTGAAGGCGATTCGGAACCAATCACTATACTAGCGGGTGCAAATTCTATTTCGGATTTGGCTGAGAAGCAAGCGCGTGCTGAGGTGGTAAAACAACAAATCAGTGTGACGGCTATAAAAATTAAAGAAGCAAAAGCAAAGCTTGAGGTTGACAAAATGGAAGTTGAAACTCAACTTGAGTCGCAAAAAGAATTGAAAGAGGAGTTAGCTGCAACGCGAGCGGAGCAACAGCAATTGGTGACTAAATATGCCAATGATGCGGCGGCTTACGAGCAAGCTGCATTAGCAGCGATTGATGCGCAGCGTGAAGCGGAATTGGCTGAAATTGAGAAGCACCCGGATTTGTATCAGGGTGGTGGGTATACTGGGTATAATACTTTTCCATGGCAGGATATTTGTCCTGAGAGTAATTTGGTCGGTATAGCTTATCTAGAAAATGCAGTGTATGTGCCGGGTGGTGGTTCTTACGCTTTGGGTGCGATGTGTCAATGTACGAGCTATGCTGGTTGGAAAGTTTGGGATAGATATCGGATTGCAGTGAACTGGGGTTGGAATCACGCCTACGCTTGGGATACTGCCGCAAGAAATGCTGGTTATAGGGTAGACAATATCCCGGAAGCTGATTCTTTGGGTCAATCTTCGGATGGTTATTATGGCCACGTTTGGTGGGTGGAGAGTGTAAATAGTGATGGTTCGGTGAATGTGACTGAATACAATAATCCTTATGCAACATGTCTCTATCAAACTGGTGGTGATTTGAATTATTGTGGCTGGCATTATTATGAATATCCATCTGGTGATTTTGGTTCCCGTACAATGTCGGCGGCGGTTGCGGCGCAGTATAATTATGTTCATTTTAGATAGTCTTGTGCTATAATTATATACATGAGTAGTAAAGTAGAGTGGAAAGCAAAAAATATTAATCTTGGTGGTGCGATTGTCATTGCTGCAGCATGTGCCGTGATTGGTCTTGTGATTGGATTGACGGTGCAGAATTTTGATGTGCTTTCCTTGATTGGTCTTGGTGGTGAGGATTCTTACCGGGGAAATTGGTCACAGCTTGATGAAGTTTACGGAAGGTTAATGAGCAATTATAATGGTGAAATTGATTTTGGTGCTGTAGTTGAGGGGGCAAAGAAGGGGATGGTTGAGGCTTTGGGCGATCAATATACGGTTTACATGACTCCGGAAGAAAACAAGAGCTTTATGGATGATTTGCACGGGAATGTAGGAAGTGGAATTGGTATTGAGATGGGGTTACGCGATGGCTATGTACGAGTGTTGAGAACTTTGCCAGATAATCCGGCGCGTAAGGCTGGTATTTTGGCTGGTGATATTATTTTTAAAATTGACGGAGAAGAAGTCTGGCAGTTGTCTTCAGATGAGATTGCGAGTCGAGTGCGCGGTGCTGATGGCAGTGACGTAGTGGTGACGGTGGTGCGTGACGGTGAAGAGCTGGATTACGCGATGAAACGTGAGGCGATTAATAATGTATCTGAATATGTTGAGTTTGATGGTTCGACGGCTATTGTAACCGTGACAAGATTTGATAGCGATACTGGAAAGCTTGTTCAAAAAGAGGCTGAGAAATTTGCCGAAAAAGGCATAAATAAAGTGATTTTGGATTTACGTAATAATGGTGGCGGATATGTATCAGCGGCACAAGAAATGCTAAGCCTTTGGATTGATGGTCAAATTGTTTATAAGCAACAGTCTAAGAATTCTGGTGATACGGTAAGTTATGCATCGAGCGGTCGGGCGATATTGAAGGACATGAAGACGATTGTGTTAATTAACGGTTCAACAGCTTCGGCGAGTGAAATTGTGGCAGGCGCTTTGCAAGATTATGGTAAGGCAACGATTGTAGGTGAACAAAGCTATGGCAAGGGTGTGGTGCAGACTTTGCTTAATCTTTCAAATGGGGCGACGCTCAAAGTGACAACGGCTGATTGGTATACTCCGAATGGTAATTCGATTAGTCAAGCTGGGATTACGCCAGATATTGTAATAGAGCGGACCTATGATGATATTAATAAGATGATTGATCCACAGCTAGACAAGGCTAAGGAGCTTTAAGTGCGAATTGTAATTGCTACGGCAGTATATCATCCAATGATAAATGGGGTGGCAGTATTTGCGCATAATCTTGCGATGGGGTTAGTATCGCGTGGAAATGAAGTGGTGGTAATTTGCCCGTCGCGTACTGGCAAAAATTATGTTTTGATGGAGGATGGGGTGGAGGTGCATTATCTGCGATCGGTGCAGGTGAAGGTTTACCCAGACCAAATTCATGATGTGCCGGACAAGAAAACTTTTCTGGGCGTAAAACTACCGACTTTATATCGGCATGGTTTTAGGGTTTCGGTGTTTCCAGCGATTGAGGTGAGAAAAATTTTGGATGATTTTTTGCCGGATGTGGTACATGTGCAGGTATCTGATCCGATTGGACTTTCGGTGGTTTCTTATGCGCGAAAAAATGGTATTCCAGTGGTGACGACAGAACATAACCAACCGGAGGTTTTGACGGAGCCATTAAGGGTGCCGAAGCTAGTGAAAAAGCCAGTGGATGCTTTGCTGTCGGCGTATTTTGTAAATCGGCAGAGTAAGAGTGATTTTGTGACGATGCCAACTAAGAAGGCGATTTATAAATTGTTGGAGGGGAAGGATATTAAGGTGCCGGTAGCGGCGGTGTCGAATGGGGTGGATTTGTCGGCTTTTCGGCCAGGGAAGGTTTCAAGTACATTTTACAAGAAATATGGTGTGCCTTCGGGTCGGCCAGTGGTTTTGTATGTTGGGCGAGTAGATCCAGAAAAGAATGTAGGTTTAGTGATTGAAGCTTTCAAATTAACTCTTGCCAAAGTGCCGTCGGCTGTTCTTCTGATTGTAGGGGATGGAGTAGACAAAGCTAGACTGATGGGCTTGGTGGAAGAAGATTCTTTACTAAAAAAATCTGTGATTTTTGCTGGCCGAGTGGTGCCACCAGATTTGTATGAGATGTATCGTTTGGGTTCGGTTTTTGCTACGGCTTCGGAGATTGAGACGCAGGGAATTGTGCTTGTGGAAGCGGCGGCGTCTGGTTTACCTTTGATTGCGGTGGACAAAGGTGCCGTAAGTGAGATTTGCGTAAATGGGGAAAATGGATTTTTATGTGAGCCAGGTGATGTCGCAGGGATTGCGGAAGCGATGGTACGTGTCTTGTCGGATGACTCATTGCGTAAGAAGTATTCGCAGCGGTCGGTAGAGATTGCGACGGAACATGATTTTGAAAAGACTTTGGATAAGTTTTTGAATATATATCGGCGGGTAATTAAAATGAAAAAAGCAGAGGAATCTCCTCGGGAATAATATCAGAAACGAAAGCGGGCGCTTCTTGCCTTGCGGCTTGAAGCGCCCGTGCGGGGGTCAGTTGGTACTGTTGAATGCTGCCTCGATGTGCTCTTTGGCCAACTCTTCGCAACACATTGCTCGATCCTTATGGATGAGAGCGAGACGGCGATTGCCGTCGTAGTCCTTCTCCGTATGGCTGAGTTCTCTAGCGACGATTGCATGTGCGATATACGCGAAGAGGATGCCAACCAGGATGGTAATTCCTGCATAGAGCAAGATAGCCTTAAACGTGTCAGAGTTGCTGAGATTCAGGCTGAGCGCATCTCGTATACAAATGTTGATGCACTCGATTGTCGCGATGATGCCGGTCCCGAGCACGATGTGCGGGGTGAACCGGCGCAGCTTGTCTGCCTTGCGGCTGTTCTTTTCAGCTTTTGCTGAGTTTGCCTCTGCGTCCGCCTTATGTTTGGCGGCGTCTTTCTGCAGCCTTTCGGCCGCGAGCAAGTGCTCGTCAAACTTGGAAGCCTTTGGGACGAAGTCGAACGTGACCTTGTCGGTCATGTCGATGTCTTCTCGATTTAACCTTATAAGTTTACCCATTTTTTACTCCTTATTCTGTAGTTATGCCGCATAAGGATATGCGGTATCTTCGGGTTCTTTTTTCTTGGGTTTCTTTGTGGGTTTTCTGGGTTCTCTAGGTTCTCTGGGTTCTCTGGGTTTTTCGAGCGGCCATTCGAACTCCGGCCAATTCTCGTCGGGTTCTTGTTCTTCCGCCCTGGGGCGGTACTTGCAACTCATACTACAAACCTCCCGTTTTATTAATGTGCGATTTATGATTACATTATACCATACTAGGGCATAATTGTCAATAGCGATTATGGTTATTTGGGAGGTTTATAACAGGGGTTAGACCACAATGTTTAAGAGGTGGGCTTTTTTGACAAAAATCGACTTTTTGACGCCATTTTTAGTGTATTTGGCGACTTTTTCATCAGAGAGAGCTAGAGAGGTGATTTTTTCTTCATCTTCGAGATCTTCGGTTTTTACGGTGAGTTTGGCGCGGAGTTTACCATTGACTTGGACTATTACTTCTACCGTGTCAGAGGTGAGATATTTTTCATCCCACTTGGGCCATTCGTCATCTGTATCGAGCCTTTCGAGCATTTCGGAGGCTAGATGCGGAGCGAAAGGTTTCAAGAGTTTAGCGAGGGCAATGAGATCTTCTTTGCTAGCGCCCTGTTTATAGAGTTCATTAACATATTCCATTAGGGCTGCAACTGCGGTGTTGAAATTGCATTTGACGATGTCAGTGGTGACTTTTTTTATCGTTTTGTTACGGATAATAATGTTGTCTGCTTTGGAGATATTGCCAAGTAGGCTCCAACAACGGTTAAGGAAGCGATAAACGCCACCGACAGAACGGGGATCCCAGGCGGCATCAAGCTCGACTGGACCGATGAACATTTCATAGGTACGAAGTGTGTCGGCGCCATAGCCATCATTGATAACGTCGAGTGGGTCGATGACGTTGCCTTTGCTTTTACTCATTTTTTTGCCATCTGGGGCGTTGATGTAACCATGATAGATAAGTTTTTTGATTGGTTCACGGAATGGTAAATAACCTTCGTCGGCGAAGAATTTGCACCAGAATCTGACATATAACAGATGGGCGACGGCGTGGTCGGCACCGACGTAGATATCGACTGGTTCCCAATATTTGATGGCTTTTTCGTCCCAGGCGTGTTTTTTGTCGTGTGGTGAAGCGTAGCGCCAGAGGTACCAAGATGAACAAGCGTAGCCATCGAGTGTGTCGGTTTCGCGGGTCATTTCTTCTACTTTGCCAGTATCTTCGTTGTAGAGCTCGACTTTGAGCCAATCTTTGGCTTTGGCAAGGGCGGAATGGCCGGAATTATCGGGCCTAAAATCTTCTACTTCTGGAATAAGAACGGGGAGTTGATCTTCTGGAATTGGATGAGGATTACCTTCTTTGTCGTAAGCGATAGGAATTGGACAACCCCAGTAACGTTGACGAGAAATGAGCCAATCACGCATCTTGTAAGTGATTTTGGGGGTGCCATAAAGATCACGGTCGACAAATTCGGCTTCAACGATGGGTAGGTCGAATTTTTCGGCAAATTCGCGGTCGCGATCGTCGTAGGCTGGAACTGCCATGATGGCGCCTGTGCCATAGCCGGCGAGTACGTAGTCGGCGACGTAGACTGGGATTTTTTCTTTGGTGGCAGGATTAATTGCGTAGGAGCCGGTAAAGACGCCGGTTTTTTCTTTGTTTTCTTGGCGCTCGATTTCGGATTTTTTGAGAGCGGCAGTTTTGTAGGCTTTGACTGCTTCTTTGGTGTCGTCATTGGTTAAAGCGTCTAGACTGGGGTATTCTGGAGCGACCACTAAGAAGGTAGCACCGAGAATGGTGTCTGGACGAGTGGTGAAGACTTTGATTTTGGGTGCACCACCGACAATTTCGAAATCGATTTCGGCACCGGCAGAGCGACCAATCCAATTTTTCTGCATGGTTTTGATTTTGTCAGGCCAGTCGAGAGCGTCGATTTCAGAGAGTAATTCGTCGGCATATTCGGTGATTTTGAAAAACCACTGTTTCATTTTTTTCTTTTCGACTTCATGACCACAGCGCCAGCATTTGCCGTTTTCGACCTGTTCGTTGGCGAGAACGGTTTGGTCTTCTGGACACCACCACTGGTAGGATTCTTTTTGGTAGGCGAGGCCTTTTTTGTAAAGCTGGAGGAAGCACCACTGAGTCCATTTGTAGTAATCTGGGTCGGAGGTGTTAATTTCGCGGTCCCAATCGATGGCGTAGCCGAGGCGCTTGGCTTGCTTGCGGAAATTATTGATGTTGATTTTGGTTACTTCTTGAGGTGCGGTGCCAGTTTTGATGGCATAATTCTCGGCGGGGAGACCAAAGGTATCATAGCCGAACGGGCGCATGACGTTGTAGCCTTGCTGGGCATAGAAGCGTGCAAGGACATCAACAATAGTGAAGTTACGAACGTGGCCAACGTGTAGGCCGGCGCCAGATGGATAAGGGAACATCTCAGCGATGTACATTTTTAGGGTGTCTGGTTTTTCAGTGGCTTTGAACGTTTTGTTGTCGGCCCAAATTTTTTGCCATTTTTGTTCTATTTTGAGCGGTTCGTATCTTTCCATTTCTATATTATACCATTTTTTTGGAGAAAATAAAAAAATAAGAGTGGGTTAGCGTGAGATTTTGAGTCTAGCTATAATAGTTTTTCGGCTTTTAAAGCTTTTTTGATGGCAGGTCGGTCAAAACCAACAATTTTTTGATCACCAATTATTGTAACTGGTACAGACGAAATGTCATCTCTAGAAGAAGCGTCGAGCTCTTCATATTTAACACCGAGATCGTCGAGCCAATCCATCAAAGTGTGACAGTATATACAAGTTGGGGTGGTGTAAATTTTAATCATAGGTTTATTATACCATACATAGCGATGCCGGCGGCAACAGAAACGTTGAATGATTCTTTTTGGCCTCGCATTGGAATCTCGACAAACAGGTCAATTATATCATAGAGTGAATTATTGATACCTTTTACTTCTTCGCCAAGTACTAGTATTATTTTCTCTTTTAAATTTCTTTTCAGCTCTGTGCTTCCAAGGCGATATAAATTTGATACAGTAATGTTATTTTCTAGGCCGACAATTTGCCACCCCTGTTTGTGGCGATTTTTAAGGTCTAAAAATATATCATCCGACGCATATATATCCAATAAATCTTCTGCTCCAAGTGCAGTTTTATGAATCTCTTTGTCTAATTTGTCTCGTAGATGAGGAAGCAGTTTTTTGTCGTGTACTTTTGGAGTATAACCTGATAGAATGACCTCTTTGGCGCCAAAACCTTCTGCAGTGCGGAGGATTGCGCCGACATTATAACAAGAACGAATATTGTGCAGTACTACTATGAATTCCATATCACATATGATATAATATTTTTTATGAAAAAGCAACTATTGCAATCTTTGAATCGCGATTTTTTGGTGGAGAATGCGGAGATTTTTGATATGCTTTTGACTGGACAGGTAGCAACGGTGCCAACCGAAACAGTTGAGGGTTATGCGGTGTATCTTGAGTCTGAAAAAGGTATACGCGATTTAATGCGAATAAAAGATCGAGATTTTAATTCAGGGAAGGTTTTTACTTTGGTGCCGGAATCGAAAGAAGTGATCTCTCAGTATGCTATTATACCGAAAGTGGCGGAAAATTTAATAGATAACTATATCCCTGGCGAGTTAACGCTGATTTTGCCTAAAAATCCAAATTTTCGACATTTTTATTACGACCATTTTGAAACGATAGGTATTAGAATTCCGGATCACGATTTATTTAAATATATTGGAAAGGTGGTGGGGCCGGTGCTTTTGACGTCGGCTAATCCTCGGGGCGGAATTCCAAAGTCGATTACAGGACATAAACCTTCTACGATTGTGGATTTTACTGGTAGTAAACCGAAAGTAATCCGGCAAGGTAATTTGAGGCTTGATGGAATCGACTAAAGCTGGACTGTGGACTGGGCTTTGTCATTGTAGCATATTTCACCTAGATAGGCTTTTTTTAGGTCTTCTGTGTTGTATTCGCCACAAGATGCTGCTACTAATGAAGTTCTAAAGTATTGCCATTCGGAGTATGGACTAGTTCTGTAGAACTGAGAATTCCCGTCGTTTGTCGAAACAATGATGGTTTGATATGGCTTAAATTCGCTATCTTTGATTTTGATACCTAAACTAATCATTTTTTCTGGATATTTGTTAGTTTTCTTATAATATGCGGCCTCAAGTGCGAGAAGCAGTGCTTTTTCTTCTTCGGTTAGCCAAGTCCAGCTGGTTTTGGCGCAGGAAACGTAAACATTTTCTGCTCCAGTTTTTTCGTTGGTGACAGCATATACACCACAGACAATCTCTTTTTCGTTGTTAATATATTCATAAGTTGTAGGCATTGGTGCAGAGGTGGCGTGCGGCATCTCGCCGACTAGTTTGTAGCCGTTTTCTGCAAGCGTGGCTTTGACTTTTTCCATATCTGTGGCGATGGTTTTGGCGAGGCTTAGACGTAGGTTGATATGCGTATTAAAACCCTCTGGAACATAGAAAATTTCAAGATTGCTGTTGGTGGTAATGGCAGAGGAATTTTTTTCGACATTTGTGGCTAGAATGTTTAGAATTTCGGTTACTTCTTCGTTGCCTTCAACTGTGTTGATGTCGATATTTTGGGCGTAGCCTCCATCTGAATCATCGTCATCAGTAGTGCTATGTGACGGAATACCACTAGTTTGGCTTTCTTTTTTAGGCAGGAATGATACGATACCAAAGACAATTGCCAGGAGAGCAAATAGGCCGGTGGTGATACTTAATATGACAATTTTTCGGCTAGAATTATCTGGCCCGCTTGCAATGACTTGTTTTTCCGGGTCCGTTGTCGTTGTGCTCGACTCAGTTGTTGTTGGTGCGCCAACTGTTGGATCGGCTGGCGTTTGTATATTATTATTGTTTTCCATCCCATTCCTCTTAATGCTTATTTTTATTATAGCACAATTTTATGAAAAAACTTTTTTAATTTGTTCTTGCGAAGTTGAAAAAATGTGGTATAATGGACCAAAGTATCTATTAATTAAGGAGCTAAAATGCCTGAACCTAAAAAACAGAGTAGCCCACGAAAGACAGGGCTTCGTCGTAGTCATCTGCGATTGAAATTGGCACGACGGGTGAATAAGACATCCCCAGTGAAGGTCTTTGAAACAAAAAAGAAGACCCCAAATCTTAAAGTAAAAACAGTTAAGAAAAAAGAGTCATAAAATGGCAAGCAATCGACATTTAGGTAGAGTAATAGTTCTGCAAAGCTTATATGAATATGAGCTTAGGGAGCTTGCTGGTGACCAAGAAGTCGATCTTGACACTATCATTGCGAAAGACATTGAGCCATATGAAAAAACTCTCGGTGACACGGAGTTTGTATATGGTTTGGCGCACAAAGTAAAAGAAAATTTTGAAACTTTGGATAAGGCGTTGCAGCCAATGGCGCCAGAATGGCCGATTAGTTCGATTTCGGCAATTGATAGAAATATACTCAGGATGGGACTTTATGAGTTATCAGAATGCGGAGATAGTATTCCGCCACGGGTAGCCATAAATGAGGCTGTAGAGCTCGCAAAAGCGTTTGGATCTGAGAATTCCTCGAAGTTTATAAATGGAGTACTTGGGACGGCTTATAAAGAGCTCGGAATCACAGAAGAAGATAATTATGAACCAAGAGACAAATCCGCTGGAAAAGGCGGTGAGGAACGTAGCGAACGAACAAAACCAGCAAAAAAAGCTAAATCAACAAGCGACGAGTCAACAGAAGTTGAAGCAGCGGCAGATGATGGAGCGACAGAGGCTGGTGAATCAACGGTTGAGGGAGCAAGCGGAACGCAGGCGTAGGTTGCTTCTTGCCAATCAACAGAGATTGCGAGAAGCAAAAGCGCGGGCAATGAACCAGCACGTGGCTGCGGCTCATATACGAGAAGAAGCCGAGCCGCGAGAGGCTAGATTAAAAGTTCCTGAAGCTTTGCCGACTGAAAATGAGGTCAAGGAATCACCTTTTAAAAAATTGACTTCAGCGGTTTTTCGTAGAAAAGTTCCTATTCAAGAAATTGTGCGAGAGCCTACTTCTGGTGGGATTGTTTTTCGCATGACACCGGATGAAAAAGATATTGAAATTTTATTAATCCAGGATTCAAAAGGACGTTGGACTATTCCGAAGGGACATATTGAGCCGGGCGAAACTGCAAAAATGACCGCGCGACGTGAAATTGAAGAGGAAACTGGTCTTAAGAATGTTGATATTTTATCTTGGCTTGGTAAGATTCATTTTAAATATCGTAGGGCGGATAAACTAGTGTTAATGACGACGCAGATTTATTTAGTGCAGGCGATGGATGTTAAGGAACGTCCAATGGGTGAAAAATGGATGAAGGGGATACAATGGTTCCCCTTCGCGGAAGCCCTTAATTTAATAGAGTATGAAGATATTGAGAAGTTGATGTTAATCGCTAAAAAACGGGTGCGAGCGGGCGACTTTTAGCTTTATTTTGTTTTAAAAAAGTGTATAATTAAGCTATGAAAGAAAGCATAAAGAATATTGATGTTGCGCCTTATCAAGAATTTGCGCGTGAGAAATTGGGTTTTGATTTTAATGATATTTCGCTTTTAGTGACTGCTCTTACGCACCGCAGTTATGTAAATGAACATAGGGCAACGGTGCATTCCCATAATGAGAGGCTAGAATTTCTTGGTGACGCGGTATTGGAGCTGGTGACATCGGATTATTTATATCGGAATTATAATGAGCCTGAGGGTGTAATGACAGCGTTACGTTCGGCTATGGTGCGAACTGAGTCGATTGGTGATTCTGGGTATGCTTTAGGCTATGAGCCATTGGTGCGCTTATCTCATGGGGAGAAAAAAGGTTTAGAGCGAGCACACGATGTGATTATGGCGGACTGTTTTGAAGCGGTGATTGGTGCAATTTATTTGGACCAAGGTTATGATACTGCAAAAGATTTTATATATAAGCATATTATTGTAAAAATCGATGAAATTATTGAGGAAGGGACTTGGCGTGATGCGAAGTCTTATGTACAGGAATTGGCACAGAAGATTGATGGTTCGACACCTGTTTATCACACTTTGCATGAAGAGGGACCAGATCATGATAAGATGTTCCAGGTTGGTATTTTTGTGAATGATAAAATGATTGCGATGGGGGCGGGACACTCAAAGCAAGATGCGCAGACGCAGGCGGCGCGCGAAGCTGTAAAGGTATATAAAAAGCGTCAAAAAGATTCAAAATAATTTTTGAAGTTTTTGGTTGTTTAAAGGGGTAAACCTTGATTTTTTTGAAAAGTATGCTATAATATAAGTATATATTAGTGCTGTCGATAATATAAAGGGGGAATAATAATGGCAGGGCAGATTAAGAAAACGAACGGAGAGTATGAAGACATCATACGCAAGCTCTTCGCAGGTCAAGAAGGTGCTCTTATAAAGCTTGCCAAGATGCGTCGTGTTCAGTATGAACTCAGTCTGTGGCAAAGATACGATTTGCCTCTAAGCGAAGTACCAGCGAAATATAAACGTTATTTTTCCGAGAAATTCCTCAAGAAGGCTCGTATCGATGAGGTTTCCTATCGCACGCTTTCGGAAGCATTTCAGAAATTAAATGTTGCAGTAGGGATTGATGTTCCTGGGAAGCCTACTGGGTGTTATGCTCGGTGTTTAAGTCTCGTCGGTGAACTTAATGAAGCATTAACACGAAATAAGCTTCGTCCGATTGAGAATCCCAGGAAGTTTATCGATCGAATGACCTTTGATATCGAAGTGGTTACGGGTGCAGATGGAAGACCGGCAGTGGATAAACCCTATCATTCGCCGATTTGTCATTTTCACGATGAAGAAAATCGTCAGGTTTTTTGGAAGTTATTGCAGATTATTATGCGTTTTAAACTTCGTATATCGATGTATGGTGTCTTTGAGATTATGCGTATTATACGTCGCGAGGCCGTAAAGGCCCCTCCCAAGGATGGGGAGCCGTAAGGCTCCCCCTTTTTATTTTGTGATTATTGTGTTATAATGGGGAAGTTAATAATTTTAAGGAGAAAATATGCTTGCGATTCGTATGCAGCGTAATGGCCGATCACATCTCCCGATGTATCGGATAATCGTCCAAGAAGCGCAGCGTCACCCTTTGTCTGGGCGCGTTGTAGCTGAGGTCGGTAATTACAACCCAGCCACTAAGGCACTCGTCCTTGATAAAGAGGCGGTAAATAAGTATCTTAAAAACGGTGCTCACCCATCTTCTCGTGTTGCTTATATTCTTGAGAAGAATGGCATTAAATTGCCGGATTGGTATAAAAAAGTACCTGCGAAGTCTGTTAAAGCTAAGCATGCAGATAAACTTCGTAAGAATCAACCGAAAGAGGAAGCTCCGGCAGAAGTACCTGCCGAGACGCCGGCTGAATAAAATAAAAATTGACCCCTTTACGGGGTCTTTTTTTATTTATTTTCCAGCCAAAAAATCACCGCAACGAGGTGATTTTTTAGACATATACAAGCTCTCAACTTTTGTGTTTTAAAACTCTCTAAGCCGACTCGCAGTTAGTTAGCTTAAGTTTTATTATACAGGTGCGGTTTAATAATGTCAATAGTTTTTTCTTAAATAGTTTTCCACATCAAAATGGTATGTTTACTTTACAAGTTGTGTTATAATATTTTTAAATAACTTTAACAATGGAGAAAATATGGCTACTATTGACCAACAATTCGTAGAATATATCGTAAAAACCTTAGTCAACAATCCAGATAAAGTATCGGTGGACCGAAAAATTGATGAGAAAGGTGTTTTGCTGTCGCTTACCGTTGATCCAGAAGATGTGGGTAGAGTGATTGGAAAGCGTGGCGTAACGGCGCAATCTATTAGAATGCTTCTTAGGGCCCTTGGGACCAAGCAAGATGCGCGTTACAACTTGAAAATTGTAAATACTGATGAAGATGGTGAGCCGCGTGAAAAGCGTAAAGCTCCCGAATCAGAGCCAAAGGCTGAAGAAGAAGCTCCAGTGGACGAGCCTGAAGAGAATGATGAGTCTGAAGAAGCTGAAATCGATGAAGAAATCGAAGATGATGATGAAGCGTCTGAGGAGACTTCTGATCTTGCCGAAAAAACTCGTGCAGAATTAGCTGATTTAGACGATTTGGACATATAATTATTTATTAAAATATTGTCAAATTTCTATTGATTTTTTTGGAACGGTGATATATAATTCTTTATAAGAAGTGGTGTGCTTTGTTTTTAGTACTATGGGCGAGCTGGCGACTTGTCAGAGGAAAACATGGCAGTAATCTTCGGCGCTAAGATTAATAACAACACTAAAAAAAGAGGTAGAATGGCTACAACAAAAAAGGTAGGTGAGAGAGTATTTTTCACCGAAGGTGACCAAGCTCTCCCAATTCCTGATTTGATTGCACATCAAAAGGATAGTTGGGATGACTTTGTCAAAAATGGCCTGAGAGAAGTTTTTGCTGAACTAAACCCGATAGACGACTATACGGGACAAAAATTATCTCTTCGGTTTAAAGATTATTATTTTAAAGAGCCAAAGGAAACTGAGCAGGTTGCGAAGTATAATTTGGCTACCTATGAGGCACCACTACATGTTTTGGTGGAACTCGAAAATAAAGTGACGGGCGAGAAGAAAGAACAGGATATCTATTTTGGTGACTATCCTTGGATGACCGAACGCGCAACTTTTGTAATCAATGGTACGGAACGTGTAATCGTATCGCAATTGATTCGTTCGGCGGGTGTTTTCTTTAATGCTGAAACGATTGGAGTGAGGCGCTATTATGGTGCGAAAATCATTCCTGGTCGTGGTGCATGGCTAGAGTTTGAAACTGCGGTGAATGGATCGATTAACGTGAAAATTGATCGCCGCCGTAAGCTTCCAATCACAACTTTCCTTCGAGCTCTTGGCATGAGTAAATCTGATATCAAAAAGAGCTTTGAAAAGGTTGATGTTGGTGATACTAAATATATTGATGTTACGCTTGAGAAGGATACGACTTCTAGCCAAGGTGAAGCTTTGCTTGAAGTGTATCGTAGGATTCGCCCAGGCGATTTAGCAACGGTTGAGAACGCGAAATCAATGATTGAGCGAATGTTCTTTGACCCGAAACGTTATGATTATTCTGAAGTTGGTCGTTTTAAGATTAATCGTAGACTTAAATTAGATGCTCCAAATAAACCACAATACCGCACTCTTCAGATGGCTGATGTGGTGGCGATTATTTCGGAGATTATTCGTTTGAACAATACGCAAGATGCTCCAGACGACATCGACTCGCTTTCAAATCGTCGAGTAAAACTAGTTGGTGAATTGGTTCAGAGACAGTTCCGTCTTGGTATGCTTCGCTTGCAACGAAACATCCTTGACCGTATGTCGATGGCAAATCCAGCTGACGTTACACCGTCACAATTGCTTAATGCAAGACCAGTCGTCGCTGCGGTAAAGGAATTCTTTTCTACCTCACAACTTTCGCAGTTGATGGACGAAGTCAATCCATTTTCAGAGCTTGCCCACAAGAGGCGTCTATCCTCAATGGGCCCTGGTGGTTTGACGAGGGAACGTGCAGGGTTTGACGTGCGCGATGCTCATCCGACTCACTATGGTCGTATTTGTACTGTGGAAACACCGGAAGGTGGTAACGTGGGTTTGGTGTTGAACTTTGCAACATATGCCAGAATTAATAAATATGGTTTCATTGAAGCACCGTATCGTGTAGTAAAAAATGGCAAAGTGACAGATGAAATTGTCTATGTCGATGCTGAAACTGAGAACGATATGATTATCGCTGATGCTTCGGTAAAATTGGACAAAAATGGTAAATTTGTAGAAGATTGGGTATCGGCTCGTGTGCATGGAGCGCCAGCGCACGTGGAAGCAAAAAGAGTTACCCACATTGATGCAGCTCATAAGGAAATTTTAGGTGTTTCTGCATCTTTAATTCCATTTGTAGAAAAGAACCGTGTTGACCGCTCTTTGATGGCTTGCGCAATGCAGAAACAGGCAGTACCTTTGCTTCGTCAAGATAATCCAATCGTTGGTACTGGTATTGAAGGTGAAGTTGCTAGAAATACCTCACAATTGATTACAGCCGAAGGTGCTGGTGTGGTGAAAAAAGCTGATGGCGTTTCAGTTATTGTAACTTATGACAAGGGTGGCGACAAAGAATACAAGCTGCAGCATTTTGAAAAAACTAACGATGATCGTTGTTATAACCAACGTTGTGTTGTGGCTCGTGGACAAAAAGTGAAGAAGGGCGATATTCTTATTGAGGGCGCTTCGATTCACAATGGCGAGCTTGCGCTTGGACGTGATCTATTGGTTGCATTTATGCCGTGGCGTGGTTATAACATGGATGATGCAATTGTGATTTCAAATCGTTTAGTTGAAGATGATACTTTGACGTCGATTAACATTAAAGACTTCGATGTTGAAGTGCGTGAGACTAAACTTGGCCCAGAGCAAGTGACGCGAGATATCCCAAATGTTTCTGAACATTCTTTAAGACATCTTGGTGAAGATGGTATCGTGACTGTTGGTGCTGAGGTAAAAAATGGCGACATCCTAGTTGGTAAGATTACACCAAAGGGCGAGCAAGAGCTTTCAAGTGAGGAACGATTACTTCGCGCAATCTTTGGCGAAAAAGCTAAGGATGTACGTGACACTTCGATTCGGATGAATGGTTCTTCGACTGGTAAAGTGGTGGATGTCCGTATTTATACCCGTGAACAAGGACATGAATTAAAGGCTGGCGTTATCATGCAGATTAAGATTTTCGTTGCAGAAATGCGTAAAATTGGCGTAGGTGATAAGTTGGCTGGTCGTCACGGTAATAAAGGCGTGGTGTCTAGGGTTCTTCCGGTTGAAGATATGCCATTTATGGCAGACGGTACGCCAATAGATATTGTATTGTCTCCAATGGGCGTGCCAAGCCGTATGAACTTAGGACAGTTATTTGAAACCCATCTTGGTATGGCAGCAAGAGCTCTTGGTTACACTGTGGCAACACCATCATTTAATGGTGTGCCAGATGAAATCATTAGCGATGAGCTCGAAAAAGCAGGCTATGCTCGTGATGGTAGAATTCAATTATTTGATGGTTTGACTGGTGAGCCATTTAACGAAAGGACTTCTGTTGGTGTGATGCATATGCTAAAGCTTCACCATATGGTGGAAGATAAGATCCATGCTCGTTCGACTGGTCCATATACGATGGTAACGCAACAGCCACTTGGTGGTAAAGCACAGAATGGTGGCCAGCGGTTCGGGGAAATGGAGGTCTGGGCACTCGAAGCTTATGGTGCAGCTACTACATTGCAGGAAATGTTGACTATTAAGTCAGATGACGTTTACGGTCGTGCAAAAGCTTACGAGGCAATCATTAAGCATGAACCAATTGAAGGTCCGAAGCTTCCAGAAGGTTTCAACGTGCTTGTGAAAGAGCTTCAAGGTTTAGGCCTTAAAGTTGACTTACTGGATCACGGTGAGTCTGCAGATGCAGGTGATGTAATCGAAAAGACCTCACGTGAAATTGAAAAAGACAAAGATGATGCTGCTATTTATGATCAGCACAAAAAAGATACAAAGCCAGAAATTCTCGACCTCGATGATGAAGAGGCTGAAGCAATGATGGCGGAAGAAGGTATCGAAATAACAGAGGCAGACGATCTGGAAGATGACTCGGATGTGGGGGTTGAAGAGTTAGACGAAGGTATTGTTGACCTCGGAGAGGAGTTCTAATATGGCGTGGATGGATAATTTTATTAGCGCTTCAGATTTCGACTCAATTCGTTTGTCAGTAGCAAGTCGTGATGACATTTTGAATTGGAGCTACGGTGAAGTAACTAAGCCAGAAACGATTAATTATCGGACTCAAAAGCCAGAGCGGGATGGTTTGTTCTGCGAAAGGATTTTTGGTCCAACTAAGGATATTAATCCACATGATTCTAAAATTAAAGGTGTAAGGAGTCGTGAGGCGGCGGTAGATAAGGAAGGTAATCTTGTCACTAAATCTATTACTCGTCGTGAGCGTATGGGGCATATCGCTCTTGCGGCGCCAGTGGCACATATTTGGTTCATGCGTGGGATACCTTCGGCCTTAAGCTTGTTGCTTGATATGACTGTCAAAAATATTGAAAAGGTTGTATATTTTGCAACATATTTAATGACAGATGTCAAGTCAGATGAGGTAACGAGAATTCTTGGTGAGCTAGAAAATACTACAGTTGCGGCACGTGAAGCGATTACTTTGTGCTATAAGAAAGAAAAAGAAGCTAAAGACGCGAATGTTAAAGCACTTGAAGATGCCGAGGAAAAAGAGCTAGCTGATCTCGAAAACGATTACAAATATCGTAAAGGTTTACTTGAATCATTTAAAAAAGGTAACGTGATTACTGAAGTGGACTATCGTAATCTTCCTGAAGAATATGAAGATTTGATAACAGTTGAAATGGGTGCAACTGCCATCAAGAAAATGCTTGATGAGATTGATCTCGACAAGTTAATTGAAGATTTGCGTGCCGAGGAAGAAGAAGCTAAGGGTCAGAAAGAGAAGAAGATTCAAAAACGCTTGAAGACTCTTGAGGGCATGCAAGCTGCTGGAATTCGACCAGAAGATTTGGTTTTGACTGTGATTCCGGTCATTCCACCGGATCTTCGTCCGATGATTGCTCTTCCTGGTGGACGTTTTGCTACTTCTGATTTGAACGATTTGTATCGTCGGGTGATTAACCGTAATAATCGTTTGAAGAAGTTGATTGATTTGAACGCTCCGGAAGTGATTTGCCGCAACGAAATGAGAATGTTACAGGAAGCTGTTGATGCTTTGATTGATAATTCGGCAGCTCATGGTAGTCGTGGTGCAAGCTCTTCAAACGGTCGCCGTAAGCTTAAATCACTTTCCGATTTGCTTAAAGGTAAGCAGGGGCGTTTCCGCCAAAATCTTCTTGGTAAACGCGTTGATTATTCAGGCCGTTCGGTAATTGTGGTAGGCCCAGAACTTACTCTTAACGAGTGTGGTTTGCCAAAACAAATGGCGCTAGAATTGTTTAAGCCATTCGTGATTTCATGGTTGATTAGTCACGAATACGCAACTAATATTCGTTCTGCTTCTAGGTTAATCGAAGCAAAAGAAACTGTAGTTTGGGATGCTCTTGATGAAGTAATTCAAGGTAAGTATGTACTATTAAACCGTGCTCCATCTTTGCACCGTTTGTCTGTGCAGGCATTCCAGCCAAGATTGATTGAGGGCAAAGCTATCAAACTTCATCCATTGGTAGCATCAGGTTTTAACGCCGACTATGATGGTGATCAGATGGCAGTACATCTACCGCTTTCTGATGCAGCACAAAAAGAAGCAAAAGAGTTGATGTCTGCTTCAAAGAATTTGCTGAAGCCGGCAGATGGTGCTCCAGTGTTAGCTATTTACCAGGATGTGGTGCTTGGGGCCTATTATCTTACTTATGATAAGCCTGGTACCGATACTGGTAAGCCAAAAGCTTTTTCGTCGGTTTATGAAGCTGAAATGGCTTACGATCAGGGAATCATTAGACTTCAAACTCCAATTCGTGTGTTTGCGAAGAAAGAAATTCGCAATACTACACTTGGTCGCGTAATCTTCAACGAGATTTTACCAAAAGATTATCCTTACGATAACTCGGTGCAAACAAAAAAGAATCTGTCTAAGGTGATGGCCAATATCTTCGACCTTTATGGTGCAGAGGTGATGGTTAAAACTGCAGATGCTTTGAAGGATCTTGCATTTGAATATGAAACGATCGCTTCAATTTCTACAGCGAAGGATGATTATCCAACCTATGATGAGATTGATGACTTTATCGCAGAAGGTGATGCAAAGACTGCTCTTATTCAGGAACAGTATAATGACGGTCTCGTGACAGATGAGGAACGTTATAAATTAACGATTGCCAACTGGCGAGATATCGATAAGAAAATTTCTGAATTCTTACAAGACAAACTTGCTGAAATGGATACCGATATTGCGGTGATGGTGAACTCTGGCGCCCGTGGTAATATTTCCAACATCAAACTTGCTTCGGCGGAGATTGGTATCATGGTGGATATTAACAACAATGAGATCGAGCTCCCTGTTAAATCTTCTTATAAGAAAGGTCTTAACACGCTTGAATCATTCATTGCGACGCGAGGTGCTCGTCAAGGTCAGGTGTCTACGGCTTTACGTACTGCTGACTCTGGTTATCTGACTCGTCGTCTCGTGGACGTATCACAAGACGTCTTTACGACTGATGAAGAAGCTGAAGACCCTGGATTCGATGTCTACAAGAATGAAAGCGAATTATCTGGTATTAACTTCGTAGCTCGTATCGCTGGTCGTTATACGGCTGATGCAGTGCCGGGCTATTTGGAGGCTGACCAGCTAATTACCAAAGAGGTTGCGGAGCAAATTGATGCTGATCCGGCAATTGAGTCAGTAAAAATTCAATCTGTGCTTACTACTACTGCTACTGAGGGTGTACCACGTAAGGCTTATGGTGTGGATATGTCCACGCGTGAGCTTGTAGCAGCCAACGAGCCTGTAGGCGTGATTGCTGCACAATCTCTCGGTGAGCCTGGTACGCAGCTAACGCTTGATACTAAGCATGGTTCTGGTGTAGCAGGTTCTGGTGCTATCGCGCGAGGTCTTCCTCGTGTAGAGGAGCTTCTTGAGGCTCGCACACCGAAAGGTCAGGCATATGTTTCACCAATCGATGGCGTTGTAGAAGTTTGGGAAGATGGCAATCATTATGTCGTGCAAATCTCTTCACAAGCTGGTGGTTCGGAAAAGTTTAAGCTTGATGGCCGTAAGCCTGCAGTGAAGGATGGTGCAAGCGTAAAAGCTGGTGATATACTAGCTCGAAAGTCTGGTGACAAGCCAACCATTAAAGCCCCGTATGATGGTGTAGTTGAACTCGTCAAAGATGCTGTCATACTCGTTGAATCGACTGGTGCAACTTCTAGGATTGAAATTCCTGGTGACGCTGAGCTTGTTGTGAAATCTAATGACTCAGTTAAAGCTGGTGATAGACTCACGACTGGTTCTTTGAATTTGCAAGATTTGATGAAATATAAAGGCATTGAAGAAACTGAGCGATATATTATGAACGAAGTTCTAGCAGTGTATTCAGCTCAAGGTCATGAGATTTCACCAAAGCATTTGGAAATTCTAGTTCGCCAAATGTTCTCTAGGGTACGAATTGAAGAACCTGGTGATTCAGAATTTGTTTCTGGCGATATAACTTCTAAGGCATCGGTGGCAAACGCAAATCGTGAGCTCGAGGCAGAAGGTAAAGCTCCAGCAACCTATACGCAATTGTTGCTTGGTATTACCAAAGTTTCTATCTTCTCTGATTCGTTCTTGTCAGCGGCATCGTTCCAGGATACGACTCGCGTGCTTATTAATGCTGCAATTAATGGCCGCGTAGATCGTTTGAGGGGTTTGAAGGAAAACGTGATTATCGGTCGCAAGATTCCAGTAGGAACTGGTGTGACACCAATTGAGTCGCTAGAAACTCCTGAGGGCCATACGCCAACAGAACAAGATTTAGAAAACTTGTAATAATTCTGGCAAAAAACAACCACATATGTGGTTGTTTTTTGTTAGGATGTGTGATATATTTGTATGTAGACAGATTGAGAGGTTTTATGCATTTTACGACGATTTTCAAATCCCTAAAAAATAAAGATATGCTAAAAAGAGTGCTAATTATTTTTGGTATTTTGGTTGCTTATAGACTGTTGGCACAGATTCCGGTTCCAATGGGTGATGCTGCGACTTTTAAGGAAGCAGTTTCTAATTTGATGCAGAAGTCCGACTTTTCAAATTTTTTGAATCTAATTTCTGGTGGTGGCCTGGCGTCATTTAGCATTATCCTGGTTGGTCTTTCGCCATATATTACCGGTTCAATTGTAATTCAGCTACTTACAAAGGCAATACCTCGTTTAGAAGAATTATCTAACGATGGTGAGACTGGTCGTCGTAAGATTAACCAGTGGACGAGAATGCTCACTGTGCCTCTTGCGATCGTTCAATCGATTGCTTATATTTTCATACTTTATCAAACAACAATTTCGGCAAATCTTTCGGCGGATTTCGTGCCGACAACTGGCGACTGGATTCTATCAGTTGTAGCGATGACTGCAGGTTCGGTGATTTTGATGTGGATGGGTGAACTTATCACTGAACAGGGTATTGGTAACGGTATTTCAATGATTATCTTTGCTTCTATCATTTCACAAATGCCAACGACGTTTGCATCGCTTGGTTCTATGCTTGCTGACACCGAGACTTATGGCAAATTGAATTTGTTCGGTACGGAATTTCCAGTTAATGGTGTAGCTTTTTGGATTGTGTTAGGATTCATTATTGCATTGATTGTGGTGATTTATATATTGGTAAAGCTAAATGAAGCGCAGAGAATTATAACGATTAATTATGCGAAGCGTGTACACGGTAATTCGTCTTATGGTGGGATTCGTTCTATTCTACCAATTAAGCTTATCGCAGCTGGTGTAATTCCTGTAATTTTTGCGACCGCCTTTCTGTCGTTGCCAGCCCTGGTTGGTCAGGTAATTACATCGATTGATTCTGACAATGAAATTGGTGCAAAGCTCGTTTCGATCTTTTCGGCGCCAAGTGCTTCGAATTTTTCCACTCAGTATCCTGATGGATTAACGGCACAGTGGTTTATTTACCCTGCTGTGTATTTTGTGTTAGTATTTGCGTTTACTTATTTCTATACTTCTATAATATTTAATACTAAAGAAATTGCAGATAATTTGCAGAAACAAGGTGCGTTTATTGAAGGTGTTCGTCCTGGCATTAAGACGGCGGAATACTTGGGTAAAGTCGTAAATCGCCTTGATCTATTTGGTGCTTTGGCTCTTGGTCTAATTGCTATGCTTCCTTTCGTAACGGATTTTGTGTTCATAATGGCGATTGGTTATCCGGTGGGGCTTTCAATCTCTGGTACTGGACTTCTTATCGTAGTGACGGTGGCGTTGGAGAATCTAAGGTCGGTGGATTCTAGAGCTCTAATGATAACTTACGATGATTTCAAAAATGAGTCTTAAATTGGGTGTGAGCTGGAAAAGAGTAATTCAATGGGTGGCAATAACCGCTGTAGTGGTGTTTGTCGGTGCTTGTTTTATTAGATTAATGGTTTGGGAAGATAATTATTATCGCGAAATGGAGGGGAGTGAGCGAGACGTTATTGCAAAAGAGGCGGTAGTTGAAAAAGAAATAGAACCTTTGATTGAGGAAGAGCCTACTGAACAAGAAATCTATGAATATTGGGTGGCTCCAGATAGGCCTAGGTATCTTTCAATTGCAAAGTTAAACATTTATAACAGACGCATTATTCCCGTAGGAATTAATCCTACTGGTGAGTTGGCTACGCCTAATAATATATTTGATGTTGGCTGGTATGAATCTTCTGGAAAACCAGGAGCTGGTGGGACAATGTTGATTGACGGGCATAATGGTGGTCCGAATGTTTATGGAGTATTTAAATTTTTGCCTGATCTTCAAATTGGCGATTTTATTACTATAGAACGCGGAGATGGTTTGCTGTTTCAGTATAAAATTGTTGAAAATAAGGCAGTACTATTAGATGAGGCTGACAAATATATGGCTACAGCTTTACGCTCTCCGGAACCTGGTCGCGAATCTTTGACATTGATTACTTGTACTGGCGAGTGGTCGGATCTTAGATACACATATTTATCTAGGCAATTTACTAGAGCAGTACTTGTTGAATAATGAATTAACCCCCGATTGCTCGGGGGTTGTTTGATAAAGGTGGGGAGTGTTGGCTTATTTAAGTTCCACATTATGATATTTTGCCATCATTTTGACGGTTCTTTTGAGCATTGTTCGTACTGTATGAAGCATGTCCGATAATTCGGGGTATTCGTACTTTGCCTCTTTTAGAGTTGGCATCAATAGTTCATGCGTTTCGATAATGTTTTTGACAATTGCTTCTTCTGACAAGGCGCCATCGGCGTCATTTAAATTGGCATAGCGGTCAAATGCTTTGCAAATGATGGCTTCTTTTGAATCTAAAAGTTCATGGAAGTACCGTCTTTTCGTTTCAATTTTTTCTTCGCCATGAAAAGGGCGGATTGTCATCATTTTGACGCCATGACGCACGACTTCATTGACCGGTAAAGCGGATAACGGAATATTGCAGTCTTCGCAAACGTCGTGGAGTAAGATTGTTGCAATTATTTCGTCGGTTGCACCTTTGCAAGCGATGGCGTCGCACGCCATAGCTAGCGGATGCACTATGTATGGTGCACCGTTTTTACGTGTCTGTCCTGCGTGTGCTTTCCAAGCGAAGGCTAATGCGGTTTGCGACTGTTCAAATCCCGGGCCATCTAATCTGCCGCGGAGGTATGTGAACATTTTTTCTACGTTTGGCTCGTATGCATTTGTCACTCAAATTACCACCTTTTTAACGTTCTCCCCACCTTTATGTATTTATACCATAAATATGTTGTTTTTGCAAATATAGAAATAAAAAAATGTAAGAAAAATCTATTGTAAATGTGCTTTAAATGTGCTATAATGAAATGGTAATTTATGGCTAGTCAAAAGGAAGTGATTAAGCTCACAGGCACTGTTGTTGAAGCATTGCCGAATACCCAGTTTCGGGTTGAACTCGAGAATGGTCATGTTATTGTTGCCCATATGAGTGGGAAGATGCGAAAAAACTATATTCGTCTCGTCCCGGGTGACAGAGTAGAGGTTGAGTTAACCCCTTACGATCTTACAAAGGGTAGAATCAGCTTCCGACTCAAAGATTAATATTAACGTGTTGTATTTTTTTACAACACACTAACAGGAAAGGGTATTTTGACACTATGAAAGTACGTGCAAGTGTTAAAAAAATCTCGCCTGATGACATCATAGTTCGCCGGAAGGGTGTACTAAGAGTCATCAACAAGAAAAAACCTAAGAATAAGCAAAGGCAGGGTTAAAAATGGCTAGAATTGCTAGCGTTGTGATACCTTCCGAAAAACAAGTGTGGATTGCCCTCACTTATGTTTATGGTATTGGTCGCACAACAAGTAAAAAAATCCTTGCGGAGGCTAAAATCGAGCCTACCACTCGGGTGAAAGATCTCACCGAGGCTGAAGAACAAAAAATCAACGACATTATTTCCGCGAAATATCATGTTGAAGGTGATTTGAGGCGCCTCGTGAGCAATAATATTAAACGCTTAAAGGATATCAATTCATATAAAGGTATCCGCCACAAGGCTAAATTACCAGTCAACGGCCAACGTACTCGTACGAATGCACGTACTCGTAAGGGTAAGGCGATCGCGGTCGGTGGTACACAACCAAAAGCAGCAAGTAAAACATAGGAGTAAAATATGGCAGAAGAAGAAGTTAAAACTACTACTGCAGCTGAAACTACTGTTGAAGCATCCGCTCCAAAAGCTAAAGCTGCGAAAAAAGGTAAAAGAATTGTCAATGCTGGTCAAGTACACATTCAAGCAACCTTTAACAACACAATTATTAGTGTCACCGATAAAACCGGTGCAGTATTATCTGCTTCGTCCGCTGGAGCTAATGGTTTCCGTGGTTCGAAGAAGGGTACAGCGTTTGCGGCAGGTGTAGCGGCTGAAAAAGCTTTAGACTATGCTAAGAAAAATCACGCATTAAACTCTGTAGATGTGTTTGTGTCTGGCATTGGTTTAGGCCGTGATGCCGCGGTTCGTGCAGTTTCTACTGTTGGCATTAAGATTGATTCAATAACAGATGTAACCCCGATTGCGCATGGTGGTGTGCGTCCTAAGGGAGAAAGGAAACCATAATGGCACGCGATAATTCTCCAGTTGGTAAGCAAAGCCGACGTGAAGGTTTTGCGCTTGCGCCAAAAGCGCATAAAATAATGGCCAAGAAATCTGGAATTCCAGGTGAGCACGGCGATATGCGTGCGAGGGGTGGTAGCCTATATTTGACTCAGCTTCGTGAGAAGCAGAAAGTTCGCCGAATGTATGGTTTGCTTGAAAAGCAATTTGCTAAGCTTATGCGTGAGGCTGTTAAAGCTGAGGGCTTGACTGGCGAAAAATTGCTCGAATTTCTTGAGAGAAGGGCTGATAACGTAGTATTTCGTGCTGGCTTTGCGACGACCCGTCGTCAAGCTAGACAGCTTGTTTCTCATGGACATTTCACTTTGAACGGTAAACGAATTGATGTACCTTCGATTCGTTTGAATCCAGGTGATGTGTTGGAAGTTCGCGCAAAATCCCAAAAGACTGAATATTTCAAGAATCTTCCTAACATCATGGGTGCGGCAGGAGCTACTCCTTTGTCATGGCTTAAAGCTGATGGCAAAAAAATGAAAATTGAAATTACTGGTTTGCCAAAGCGCGAAGAAGCTGAGGCTGGTATAAATGAACAATTAATCGTTGAGTACTACTCACGTTAAGGAGGATATAAATGACAACAAAAAATATTCACGAAGCAAGTTTAGCAGATGTCAAGGAAATTGGCGAAAATAGTGCTGAATTTGTGATCAAGCCACTTTACCCTGGGTATGGTAATACGCTTGGTAACTCGCTTCGCCGTGTGCTTCTTTCTAGCGTGAAGGGTGCAGCGATTACAGCGTTTTCGATTGAGGGCACAACTCATGAATTTACATCTATTCCTGGTGTACGTGAGGATGTGGTGGATATCATGCTTAACCTCAAAAATATTCGTTTTAAGGTGCATACTGATAACCCAGTAGAGCTTACCCTTGAAATGAAGGGTGCTAATCAGTCTGAAAAAGATGGTGATAAGCGTGTGATAGCTGGTGACATTAAATTGCCGGCTGAGGTAGAGATTTCTAACCCAAATCAAGTAATTTGTCATATTGATGATCCGAAGTATACGCTTAAGATGCATTTTGTAGTTGAAGCTGGACGTGGTTATCTTACGATCGACAAGGCTTCAGAAGAAAGAATTCACTCTGATATGATTGCGGTGGATGCGGTGTTTACACCTGTTCTTCGTGTTCGCTACAAAGTTGAAAACACGCGTGTTGGTCAGGATACCAATTTACAACAATTGACCATTACAGTTGACACTGATGGTACGATTACGCCACGGGAAGCTTTTGAAGAGGCGGCAGCGATTTTGATTAATCAATATACTGCTTTAGCTGGTTCGACTCGTTTAGAGTCTACTCCAGCTCCAGGTAGTAATAAAGAGGAGGAAGATGCAGGTTTGATGCTTCCAATTGATGAACTCAATCTTTCTGCTCGTACGGCTAACGCATTGCTTAATAATGATATTAAAACTATTCGTGATCTTGTTACTTTATCTGAAAGTGATTTGAAGGATCTTAAAGGTTTTGGTAGCAAGGCGTTAGACGAAGTTAAAGAAAAGTTAACGGAGTTAAATATTTAATATGCATCGCCATAGTTATAAAGGCCGAAAATTTGGTCGTGAAACCGACCAGAGATTGGCGCTTAGGCGCGCTCTGGTTTGCTCCCTCATTAGAGAGCAAAGTATCACCACGACTCTGGCGCGTGCGAAGGAAATTCGCCGCATAACTGAGAAGTTGGTGACGATAGCAAAGAAGGGTGGCCTTGCTAATAGACGTTTGATTATTTCACGTCTTAACGACATAGACACTGCAAATCTCTTAGTAGATGTAGTGGCACCACAGATTACGCGTAATTCTGGCTATCTCAAAATCGAGAAGGCTGGATTCCGTCGTGGTGATAATGCCGAGATGGGCACGATTAGTTTTGTAGATGAAATCGATTTCGAGAAATTTGCAAAGCCTGAGAAAAAAGAATCTAAAAAAGTAACCACTAAGGCTGAAAAGCCTGCGAAGGTTGCTAAGACTACTAAGAAGGAGGAGAAGTAATGAAAACTTATTCACAAAAATCTTCCGATATTAAGCGTGATTGGTGGGTGATTGACGCTTCAAGTATGCCACTCGGTAAGCTTGCAGTAGTTATTGCTGATAAGTTGATGGGGAAGAGTAAAATCACTTACACTCCACATATCGATAATGGTGATTACGTGGTTGTAGTGAACGCTAAGAATCTAAAGGTGACTGGCGAGAAAATGACTCAGAAGAAGTACTATCGCCATAGCCAATTCCCAGGTGGTCTCACTGAATTGAAACTTGAAGAAGTGATCGAAAAGAATCCTGCAGTGGCAATTCGTGAAGCTGTTAAGGGAATGATCCCAAAGAACAAATTGGCTGCTGATAGAATGGCTCGTCTCCGTGTATTTGATGGAGCAGAGCATGCTCATGTAGCACAAAACCCAAAGGAGATTAAGTAATGGTAGACGCAAAGAAATATATCTATGGACTAGGCCGTCGCAAATCTGCGACTGCTTCAGCCCGTCTCTACAAGGGTAAGGGTGAAATTACTATCAACGGTAAGCCAGCTTTGGAGTACTTATCTGGTAATAAGACTTATCTAGCTGAGATTACCGACCCACTGGCTATCACTGAAAAACAGAAGAACTACGATATTACTATCATGGTAAAAGGTGGTGGTTTGTCTGGTCAGGTAGATGCAATTAAACTTGCAATTTCGAAGGCTCTTGTGCTTGAAGCGCCAGATCTTCGTCCTGTACTTAAAAAGGCTGGATTCACCTCGCGTGATCCACGCGAGAAAGAGCGTAAGAAATACGGTCTCCGCTCTGCTCGTAAGAAAGAACAGTTTAGCAAGCGTTAAATTTTGCAGAGAAAACGAACCGGATGTCATGTCTGGTTCGTTTTTTGTTGACTATTTTACTGTTGACTTTTGAAATTAATCACCCTATAATTGTAAGTATAAAGTTTATAAACATAAAAATATAAAAAGGCCAAATTTATATGTCATCTAAATTATTAGTTAATGTAAATGATGCCACTCCTAGTGTAGTGCCAGATACTGACGTGCCGGGCGCTACAACGCCAGATACTGGTATGTTTAGTGTCTCTCATGTAGATGGAGTGAGCTTTAATACTAGTATGATTTTACCAATTATTGGTATCGCTGTTTTAATAATTGCTATTATTGCAGGAACGGTTGTAGTAATATCTCGTCGCAGAAAAGTAAATCGTTTTACTACACATACTAATAAGCATTTAGTGGCTAAACTTACTACATTATCCGTAGTAGTACTACTAGGTGCACTTGGAGTAATGAATGCAGATAAACTAACTAGCATGGTTAACGCAACAGCTGATGATTCGGAAGACAGCCTTACTATTACGGCTAGTGACATTAAGATTGATGTAGATTTAAATGATACCGCAGTATTTGCCACTGGAGAGAGTGTTGTTGCAGTTAATTCTGCTACTCCTTATGGCTATACACTAATGGCTTATGTAGATAGCGCAACTACGGATCTTATTAATGAAACAAACACATCATCTACTAGCACTATTGATATGCTAGATTCGCTAGAGCCTACAGTACTTGCCGATAATACTTGGGGCTTTGCTACTACTAGGCCAACAGACCAAACCTCAGCGGTATTTACTGGTATTCCCAACACATTAAAGGAAGCTACCACTCTAAAATATACAGAAGAGCCTACAACTGCCAATGATGAGTCTACTTTCTATTATGGTACTTACGTCACGCCAGACTTAGACTACGGTACTTATTCTGGTGTTACGATTACTTATGTTGCAATAGCCAATATTTGTAATCCGCTAGCTACTAATATAGGTGAAGCTGTTTGTTTGCAAGACTTTGCTGGACCGAATCGTGACCGAATAGTTGATTCTATGACACCAGAACGACAATATACGCTCATAGACAAACGAGATAAGAAGCCTTATACGCTTGCAAAGTATCCTGCTCTTGGTCACGCACGGAGCCAGACGCCTGTTTTTCAAGTATGGATGACTCAGAACCTAGATTTAGACCTAGATTCTAATATTACATATACCAACAAGGATACGGATCTTGGTTACAATGCACAAACCAAACAATATGAAACTGCATCTTGGATCCCAAGTACTTCTACTTATATTACAAATGATAAAACTTGGAGAGGTTCTTATACTACACCAGAGTCATATGATATAGGAAACAAATACTGGAATGGTAGAATTGATGAGGGTAATGGTGGATATGGTGCGATTTGGGGTGATTACTTTCAGACCTGTAGTTGGGAATCTGAATACAGACCATTTAATTGCGATGAATCTCTTAACCCAACTTCATACTTTGTTTCGTCTAATGGTATTCCGCAATATCATCTAGGTAATTACTACAACTGGACTGCGGCTGTGGCTATGAATGATAGCTCTAGCTATAATGACGGCCAGTTGATAGAACAGTCTATTTGTCCAACTGGTTGGACTTTGCCGCGGGTGGGATCTGGCGAAGATACATTTAATACGCTATGGATGTATTATGGACTTGTGGGTGGATGGAATTCTTATAATGAGGATTATAGTTTATGGATGGAACCGCTTTACTTTGTTGCTAGTGGCGGATGGTATGGTTATTTGGGTTATGTTGGGACTGGTGGAGATTATTGGTCGTCAGCAACAGATGATAATCAATATGCCGGCGTTGGGATTTTTAATACGCGTGTTTATACTCCATCGTTTAGCGGAGGTGGTAATCGTGATACTGGCATTTCGATTCGTTGTATGGCTCGTCCGGTTTCCTCTTCTTTGTCGAGTATCGACGCTAACGCTTAAGTCTAGTTCTATTTTACTTGCCACTTTTTTCTATAGGTACTGTTGAAAGATGGGGTTGTTGGTCTATTCCGGAGTTTTATGGTATAATATATCTAAGGTGGGAGTACTTTGAGAAGGAGTGATTTTTTTGAATAGTTTTTCCAATTCGGCTGGAATTTGGAAGGCTTACCAACTTTTTGCAACGACTAGTGCGGTGCGACGCAAAGGAGTTGAGCTAGTGGGTATGACGGCGCCGACGCCGGATGGCGTGCCTGAGCCTCAAGATGCTCTTTATTTCCGTGGCGAGTCTGATCTTGAGCATCAAGCCAAAGTTGCTTGGTTGGTGGCTGCGTTTGTCGGTTGTTATGGCAATAATTTTTTCCAGTTGTATGAGCCGAATTCTTCGATTGAACTGTGGTCAGTGATGATGACTGCGCTTTGTCACGATGTTGGCGAGGTTGCGATGGGCGATGTGCCGGATGATGGTAGCGAGGAACATAGTGCTAAGCTCGAGAAAGAGCGCGCCGTCTTTGGTGACATGCTGCGTTTCTTGCCGGCGGATTATTCCATTCCTCTGCAACTCGACTATTGGTTTTTCCAGGATTTGGATGGCCATAATGGGCGAGCAATCTATGCTTTGGATAAGTTGGAAGCAATCCTGACGCTGCTTTATTATGAGAAGCATGGCTGCACTGGTAGGATTTCGTCCAAGCTTGAGCCGACCGAGGCAGACAAGTACTACATGCGTGTAACTCGTTCTGATACAGCGGCGGACTGCTGGGCGGCCCACATGTGTGCGCACATTCGGAAGTTTCCGGAATCGATCAAATGTCCGGTGCTCGGATTGCTTGATGCAGCTGTGTTGGATGTACGCGGTGTGCCTTTCTCTTGGCGTAAGCGGGACATCTTGCCGTTTGAAAGAATGAGAAGATAATCACTCTCACCCCAAACCTCCCGAATGAAGAATTTGGGAGGTTTTTCCTGGAAATGTGATATAATATTAGTAGTACTTTGTAGTTGGGGTGTTAGCTCATCTGGTAGAGCGCAGCTATGGCATAGCTGAGGTGGCGAGTTCGAGCCTCGCACACTCCACCATATTTAATATAGCTGTTTGGCTATTTTTTTGTTATTTTATTCCAGGGACCGGGAAACGGGTTGCAAGAGATTTGACATCATCGTGAATCTTAGTGAATTCTGTAGAGTAGTCTGCTAGGTGGTCTTCGGTTTTCGCTTTGACGCAGAGGTCGGCGACTTGTTTCATGTAGCCTGCGATTTCTTTCATTTCTTTTTCGCCGAGGCCGCGGGTAGTGATGGCGGGAGTGCCGAGGCGCACGCCGGATGGGCGGAAGGCCCCTCCTTTATCGGTGGGGAGTGCGTTGGCGTTCAGTGTGAGGCCGACTTCATCAAGGGCTTTTTCGTAGATTTTGCCATCAATGCCGAAGGATTTTTGCATATCTACTAAAATTAAATGATTTTCGGTGCCACCGCCTTGCAACGTAAAGCCGAGATTGATTAGCTCATCGGCTAAAACTCTGGCATTTTTGACGATATTTTTGGCGTAAGTTTTAAAACTTGGTTTCAAGGCTTCACCGAATGCAACGGCTTTAGCGGCAATAATGTGCTCTAATGGGCCGCCCTGGGTACCAGGGAAGACGGCACGGTCGATTAGGATTGGGATATTCTTTAATAATTTCTCTGGTTTCTTTAGTGGAGAAGCGACGTTGCCTTTGCTTAATATTAAACCACCACGTGGTCCGCGAAGGGTTTTGTGAGTAGTGGTAGTCATTACGTCGAAGCCGAAGTCCAACGGATTATCGTGAACGCCACCGGCGATGAGGCCAGCAACATGCGCCATATCGGCCATTAATAGTATCTCGTGACCGTGTTTTTTGGCGGCTTTTTCGCGGATGCCTGCTACGCGCTTGAAATCTGGTACTTTCATAAAGGCTGAGTAGCCAACTAAGATGATTTTTACATCGTTCTCGAGAGCTTTTTTCTCCATGTCGTCGTAGTCGATGTCACCACTTTTGTCGACACCGTAGCCGATAAAGTTGTAAACATGGGCCGATAGTGTAACTGGGGCACCGTGTGTCAAATGGCCGCCGGCTGGTAGAGACATGCCTAGCACAGTATCGCCCGGTTCGAGCCAAGCGTAGTATACTGCTGTGTTTGCCTGAGCGCCGGAGTGTGGCTGAACATTGGCGTGGTCGGCATGAAATAGTTTACAGGCACGATTAATGGCGAGGCGTTCTATACGATCTATGTTAACTTGACCTCCGTAATAACGGTAATTCGGCAGTACTTCTTGTGCTATTTTGTCCTCTGACCACTCGTTTATCCCTTTAAAACTAGGATAACCTTCGGAATATTTATTTGTTAAAATGCTGCCCATGGCCTTTAGGACGGCTGCAGAGACGTAATTTTCGCTAGGGATGAGTTCTAAACCTTCGCTTTGGCGGGTTTTTTCTTCGTTTATTAAATTAAATACTAAATCTTTCATTTTAATCCTTTCTTGTATATTTATTGATAGTGTATTTTAATTCATTTTCGGTGCCCGCCTTGATTGTTTCGCAAGTGTAGTCGTCGTGGTGGAATTCGGGGAAGAAGGTGTCGGCGGCGGGGTTGGAGGCGTCCACTTCGGTGAGATAGAGGGTTTTTGCATAGGGTAGGAATTGATGGTAAACGGTGCCACCGCCGATGACGAAGATTTCCTCGTCGGTATCTTTATTTTTATTGACATAGGATTGTAAATCGGTGATGGTTTGGTCGGCCTCTGGGATTTCGTGCCTCGAGACTACAATATTAGTACGGTTTTTGAGCTTGCCGGGGAGCGAGTCCCAGGTTTTGTGGCCCATAACTACTTTATGACCATTGGTAGTTTCGCGAAAAAATTTCATGTCGTCTTTGAGACGGAAAATTAGTTGATTTTTGTGCCCCAATTCGTGATTTTTACCGATTGCTGCAATAATACTAAACATTTTACTCCGTAACTGGCATCTTGATGGTGCCGAGATTCTTATAATTTTCGAGGCGGATGTCTTTTAAGGCGCGGGAATTGTCAAAAGCATGGAAATCTTTGATATCTGGATTAAGCCAGAGGGTAGGTGCCGGGGGAAGCGTGCCGTTTTTAATTGCTTCGTCGTAGCGGGCGATTTGCTCCTTGATGCCATCGATTTGGTTTTCGTAAATGTGGGCATCATTGGTGATAAAGGTGAATTGACCGGGGCGGACACCGACACATTGGGCGATTAGATAACAGAGAACGGCGTATTGGGACACGTTAAATGGCAGCCCTAGAGGTACATCAGAAGAGCGAGAAGTGACTAACAGATTGAGGCGGCCGTCGGTGAGATTCCACTGAGAATTCCAGACGCAGGAAGGCAAAGCAGCCGTCTCTAGCCATTCGTTTTGCCAGAGCGACAGAACCATTCGGCGATTACCTGGGTTTTGCTTTAATGTTTCTATCAGATTATCGATCAGATGATATCTGTTAACAATCCAGCCATAGGCGGTGCCGATAGTGTGAGCAAAGTCCGACTTCGGTTCATTAGGATGGTTTTTTGCGAAGATTTTGTTGATGTTTCGTCCCTGATATGTTCCGTCTTCGGCAATCTCCCATTCATTCCATATTTTGATATTTCGATCGTGCAACCAGCGTACATCGTTGCTGGCGACTTGGTAAATCCAGAGTATTTCTAGCGTAGCGGTTTTGAAAGCTACTTGTTTGGATGTAAGTATTGGAAACTCTTCTTCGAGGTCGAATTGTAATATTTGATGAGGTAAGCGGACGGTTTTGGCTTCTGATGACCCTTGTGCGGTGTGGTCTGGGATAGCAGAGGCGGCGGTTTTACCACGATGATCGGACTTTTTGTAATTGGTGATTTTCTCCCCCTGTTTCAGGATGCGTCTACATAAATCTATGTATTGGTCATCAAATTTGCTCATTTTACCTCCGTTTTTTACAGTATAACAAAAATACAGGGAGTTTGCAAGCACCTCTATCTCTTAGAATTATGATATAAGCATTGACTTTTTGAGGTATGTATGATATAATAAAAGTATTGCAAACGTGAAAATGTTTGTGTTATAATTGAAATAAGCATTGGGAGTTATTATGCGAAAAAGTAGAGTTTTATTGGCGATATTTGCCGCTAGTTTTATCGGCATAATGTCGAATCCAGAGATGTTGACAGCATCTGATTCTGTTGCTGTGCTTGGTTTAAGCAATGATAACATCGTTGAAACTGTCGTAAAGGCTGAGCCTGTGGTGGCTGATGTTGGTGAAGAAATTGATGAGCCGACTGAGCCTGTTGAAGCGATTGTTCAAGAGGTAGTCTACTCTGAACCAGTTTATGAGGAACCTGTTTATGTTGAGCCGGCCCACGAAGAGCCAGTCTATCAACTTCCATCTAGCTATATTCAAATTAATGGTCTCACTATCCCTCTTGAATATACTGACACAACAGCGGAAAATGCTGGAAATGCGCAATTAGCATGGTATTATAAAACCGGTAAGCATATTTATGGTCACAATCTTGATTATGTGTTTGGTTCTTTGGACTGGGCGCACGATGGTGGCTATTTGGATGGTATGCCTTTTACGGTAGTGATGGACGGTGTAGCAAGTTATTATACTGTTGCTACGCATCGTGTGTATGATCGTTTAGATGCATATACACTAGGTTATAATGGTGATACGCTCAGTATGTATCCGATTGTGAATGCTAAACTTGATGGCACTTATTATCGTATGACAATTATGACCTGTTATAATGGTAGTTCGCAACGTCTGGTGCTTTATGCTAACTAATATATGTTTGTGACGAAAATAGCCCTTTTATGGGGCTATTTTTGTTTGTTTTTATGATATAATGGTTATAGTAAAATAAGGAGAAGCTATGTGTACTGGGGTGAGATTTAGTGATGATAAAGGAAATATGTATTTTGGTCGTAATTTGGATTGGTCGACTGGCTATGGTCAAAAAGTTGTTGTAACTCCACGTAAGTTTTTGTATGCCTCGGCCTTTTTAGGTGCTCAAATATCAAAGCAGGGTGCAATTATTGGTATGGCGATTATTGAAGAAAATACACCTCTGTATTTTGATTGCGCTAATGAGTCTGGTCTTGCGATTGCAGGTTTAAATTTTCCGGGTTACGCAAAATACGAATCAAACGCAGTTGAAGGTAAGACAAACGTGGCGGCTTATGAGTTTCCACTTTGGGTGGCAATGAATTTTGCGACAGTCGATGAGGCAGAAAAAGCTTTGAAAAACGTAGCAATTGTGGCAAAGCCAATAAATGATAAGTTTCCAGTTTCAGAGCTACATTTTATTATTGGTGATGGCAAACGTTCAATTGTTGTTGAATACACAGAGGCAGGAATGGAGATTTACGACAATAATATAAATGTTCTCACCAACCAGCCTGGTTTTGCTTGGCATAAGGAAAATTTACGTAATTATATGAATGTAATACCTCAAATGCCTAAGAGAATCTATTGGGATAAAGAAGAATTAACCCCGTTTGGTAGCGGTTCTTTGATGAGAGGTATGCCAGGCGATTATTATTCGTCTTCTAGATTCGTACGCGTCGCTTACCTTAATTCACATTATCCAGTTAAAACGACGGAAGCGGAGAATGTGTCGCGATTATTCCATACTTTAACTGGCGTAGCGATGATTGATGGCGCGGCAAAGATGCTGGATGGCAATTATGAAATTACGATTTACACGGGTGGTTATTCGGCTGCGACGAAGACTTATTATTATAATACTTACGAAGATCCAGCAATTCAGTCTGTATCGATGACCGATTATGATCTAGATTCTGCTGAATTGGTACAGGTGTAGGATGAAAAAAATAATTTTCACGATTTTGCTTTTAGCTATTCTCGTGGGTATAGGATTTTGGGGTTATAATGCCGTCATTAATCGTGAAATTAACATTAACAAATTATTTTTGAGCGGTCAGGTTATTGGGGTGGACGTGTCGTCTTACCAGATTGATGTGGATTTTGATGAACTTAAAAAACAGGGAATTGAATTTGCTTATATCAAGGCTACAGAGGGTTCTACTCATGTCGATTCGAGCTTTAAAGAGAAATGGAAAAATGCGCTTGAGTCTGAATTGGCGGCTGGCGCCTATCATTATTTTATTTATAATGTGAGTGGAGCGGAACAAGCAAAGAATTTCATTGAGACCGTGGGTGAATTGGATAGTAGGCGTTTGATTCCGGCTGTAGATATGGAATTAACAATGGCAGAAGTGCAGAATCCTCCTGCCGTTGATGATGTGGTACGGGGATTAAAGGCGTTCTTGGCGGTAGTGGAAGAAGAATATGGGGTGAAGCCTTTGATTTATGCGCAGAAGGATTATTACGATAAATACCTTGCGGCAGATTTTGCTAGCTATCCACGGTGGGCGCGAAATGTGTTTTATCCAGTGTTTATGGATATTGGAAATGAATGGGCGGTTTGGCAATTTAATGATAAGGGTGAATTAAGTGGCTATACTGGTGAAAGATATATTGATTTAAACGTAGTTAATTCTGCGGTTGGTGTCGAAGGGTTAAGATATAATAATTAGTTAAGTGCGTACGCAACGTATATATAAGCCATAGCTTCTGTCGTAATCCCCTTTATTTGTGATAAGTGCATTGCCGTTATAATATAGTCCATAGCGATTTACTTCTCCATTTGCAGCAGCCGACCACCATCTCCCAAAGTTCGTGCCATAATTTGCTCCATCCCTATAACTTCCACCCGTAATTGGTGAAAATAGATTTTTAGAGGTCTCTGTTGTGGAGGATAGACTATTTACCAAACCAGCTTGATAGTACGTATTGTATCCTGGTAGATGCCAGCCTGCCGGACAGATGTCTTCCGTTGCTGTCCCATTATTCGAACTTCCAACAATCGTTTTTGCTGTGGTTGCAACGTAATTGTACCAGACTCCTGTTGTGGCACTACTTGAATCTTGACACATCGGTAGTTCGTAACTGTTCCCGGAACTCAAACTTCCTTCGCATACATTAACGCTTTCGTAAGTACTGAAATTAGAATCCTGCGAGTTCACTTCACCAGTAATACGTAGATTTTGTGTCATCCAACAAGCCCCGTGTATGTATCTTACTTTGTAATCATTTCCGTCGCGTTTATCATATACTTTAAAATCTGTTTCTGTGGCTGCAATTTGACATGCATTTTTTGTGAGATCTTGTATATATATTGGCTGTTCTGTTGTGTCTTTTTTCAATTTACATCGAATATTATACCCATTGCGTCGGCCAGTATTGTCTCCTGTGGCAATGCTGCTTCTGTTAATACCAAGAAAGTATACTGATGGATTTCCTAGAGTTGTCGATGACCACCAACCACCATATTGTCCTTGATTTGAAATGGGCCCATAATAGGTTTTATTGCCGGAAAGTGGTAAGCGTAAGGCAGTTCTATATTTTGTTACACCATTATAGGCATTAAATAAAACTTTGTATTCTGCATCTGAACTTGATCCACCTGTTGGGATTTCCCAGCCTGACGGGCATATATCTTCGCTGATTTGATTTATGTCTGGTGTTCCAGCATCTGTGCCATTTCCGTAGCAATACGAGCCCGCGCTGGCTGCACAATAATTATAATATGCTCCATATTTCCAATTTGAAGCTTCCGCTAAAGGATCATCGGAAGTAACACTATTTATTGACGAAATATTTACCATTGGTGCTGAGTATGAATATGTCTCTTGGTCTGACCAATTTGAAAGTGTTAAACCGGATGTGGCATAGTTACCGCTTGGGTCAGTTTCTGGATCACGTATACTGGTTCCTTTAAGATAATTTAATGTAACTGTGGTGGCATTTGTATTACTGGCCGATAGAGTGCCTACGATTGTACTGTCTGTAAGGTCGAGCGCTAGATTGTCTGCTAACCAAATATTGCCATCTTTTAGTTTTGTTACGGTATATATTGTTCCATCACGATTGTCTGTTAGTGTCGTGGTTGATCCATTACAAACTGAATTTAGAGTTATTTGGTCGATTGAATACGTCTGCATTATGCTGGTTCCGGATGGAAGTGGTATACACTCAAATTTACTTTCGAGCACTAGTGCGCCATCTCCTTGTCCTATTGTGTAATAAGCATTTATACTTGACGTAGAACTTAGGGACGAGTTGGTGTTGTTATCATTTTTAAACCAGCTGTCGAAGCTATAACTTGTGTCGAATACTGGATATAAATAATAATTATCCAAATATGTAAGTTCGCTGCAAGTAAATATATCATTATTATTTGTGCATGGGATAGATGCGTCGCTCCCCTCTTTTTTAACTGATAGGTTTGTTACATTGCTATCTGCATTTATTATCAAATTATAACGGTTTTTTGTCCAGGTTGCATATAATATAATATTTGCATTATTGGTTGTTTTATCGATCCCAAAATTTGTATTGCTTGCATATTCTGTACCCGTGCAGGTTAATCCGTTGTTTGATACTGTACCGAGGCACCATTTATTGAACGTATAACCAGCTCTTGTGGGTGCCAAATTTGGTATTGTTATGTTTGCTTGTGTCGTATTTCCATTTATGCTATCGGGTAGATTCTCCACTGTGTTGTCACCTGTATTATCATTGAAAGTAATGTTGTATGTGATTGGGTTTGCGACATATTCTAGTATGAAAGTGTCATTGGTATAAGTTCCGGCTGACTTGGTATAGTTCACTCTAACCCCTAGACCAATAGTGTAGTCATCTGCATTGCTAATACCATCGGCACTATTTGCTGCGACAGTACTATTAATAATGACGGCATGGTTATCGGCTGGTGAAGGATAGTAGTTGGTGGTATTTGAAATTGAATTATAATAGCTCGGAATATATCCCCATCTATTGTTTAGCGTTTGCCCAGTTACTTCTGGCGATGAGAATAACTCGTACGTAGTTGAGGATGGGAGTGTATTGATAGAGCCTTCGTGATTATTTGTCAGATTTGTGTTGTTACTGTTTGATTTTAATGTGAGCGTATAACCACTATAATTATTTGTACTAATACTAAATTGGGCTTTTTCGCTTTCGTTGCTAGTCGCAAAAGTTCCGTTTTTTGAGCTGACGGCTAAGTATACAGATGCCGTTGGTTTTACGATATTGAATGTTATTGTTGGTTCTGTTGCCGTGCCTACTATGGCTTCGACATTTCTTGAACTTACGCATATAGGATTAATTGTTGCAAGGAGTAATAAGGTTAGTGTTACAAGGGAAGCTATGCAGATTTTTCGTGTTTTATGCGTATTTGTAATTAGTTTGCAAAATGAACTGTCTGATTTCTCGACTTTTCTATAACCATTCTCAACAAAATATTTATTTCTATTAAACACTTCCATTTATGTATGACCTTAATGCTTTCTATTATAACACACTTTTTTGTTTTGTGTAAAAAACATAACAATTTTTTATAATTTCAAAAGTATCAAAAAAAGCCTTTATGGCTTTGGTGGAGTATGCGGGACTTAAACCCGCGACCTCCGCAATGCGAATGCGGCGCTCTATCAGCTGAGCTAATACCCCATGTTTTTATTTTATCATGAAATGTGGTAAAATGAAAGTATGAAAACGATTTTAACAGGGATAAGAGCAAATTCAGAATTAACGCTCGGCAATTATTTAGGAGCTTTGCTTCCGATGGTGCGACTAGCAAACGAACATTCAAGTAAAATGAATGTGAATATTTTTGTGCCAGATTTGCATTCGATTATTTCTGATGTGGATGGCAACTTAAGGTCCAACACAATTCGAACTTTAAAGTATTATTTGGCGGCGGGGCTTGAAATAAATAATAATGTGCATATTTATCGCCAGAGTTATGTTCCGGCACACTCGGAACTCTGTTGGATTCTGAATTGTGTTGCAACAATGGGCGAGATGGGCCGAATGACGCAGTATAAGGAGAAGTCAGAGGGCAAGGCGTCTTGCAATGTCGGTATTTTTGATTATCCTGTTTTGATGGCGGCAGATATTTTACTTTATTCGGCTGAGTATATACCGTTGGGCGAGGATCAGTTCCAACATATTGAGTTGGCTCGCAATTTAGCAATTCGTTTTAATAACCGATTTGGCGACATTTTTGTGGTGCCAGAATCGACGGTGCAACAGATTAAATTTATGGGCGTAGAACAGGGTATCAGAATTCGTGATTTATTAAACCCTGATAAAAAAATGAGTAAGTCAACTAAAGCGGAAAACTCCAAAATTATGCTTGACGATACTCCTGAAAAGGCTACAAAGAAAATCATGTCTGCAACAACCGATTCGTTAGGTAAGGTAAGGTTTGATATGTGGGCGCAGCCGGGTATTTCGAATCTACTCGTAATTGAATCCCTTGTTACTAATACTCCTCTTGCGGATGTGACTGCACGCTGGGCGGGCGAAACGCGCTACGGAGATTTAAAAAAGCAGGTTGCAGCAAGTGTATCTGTGATGCTAGCTGATTTTCAGGAGAAACTGGCTGGAATTTCGGATGAGGTAGTGTTAAAATTGCTCGATGAAGGTGAAGCTTATGCTAACAAAGTAGCAAATGTTAAGCTGCTTGAAGTGCAAAAAGCGTTTGGACTAAGATAACATGATACGGACGGGGAAAAAATTTAGTAAACCAGAGATGTCGCGAGTGATCAATGGTGATAAAGAGCTAAACGTTGAACAGGAAAAACCGGTAAAGAAACGTTTGGATTTGATCTTGGCTGAAATTTATAAGAGCTACAATCGTTCTACTTTGCAGAAATTTATAAAAAGTGGTTTTGTGAAGGTAGACGGTGAATTAGTCACGAAACCCTCTGCAACTTTTGAAGATGGTGTTTATATTGATTTGGTTGTACCTGAGGAATTGCAAAAGACTGATTTAAAGCCAAAGATTATTTTTGAGGATGATAATGTGTTAGTGGTGAATAAGCCAGTTGGATTGTTGTCTGAATTTAAGGGCCAGTATTGTCCTGAAGCAACGCTCGCCCAGTATGGTTTGATTGTGCACCGCCTTGACCGTGATACTTCTGGTGTGATTATTCTTGCAAAAAATGAGGAGGCTCAATCTTATTTGCGTCGACAGTTTCAAGAGCGCAAAGCGCATAAAAAATACCTTGCTATAGTTTCGGGTCGGCCAAAGCTTGATGAGGCGCGGCTTGATTTGCCGATTATTCGTAATCTCAAACGCCCAACTACGTTTTTGGTTGATGCAAATGGTAGACCTTCGGAGACTTTTTATAAGGTTTTGAAGTCAGATGGTAAGCATTCTTTAATTGAGCTTCGCCCGACGACTGGTCGAACGCATCAATTGCGTGTACATATGAAATATCTCGGTCATCCAATTGTGGGAGACAAGGTTTATGATGGTGAACCATTTGAAAGACTTTGTTTACATGCTGCTGAACTAGAAATTACATTGCCGGGTGGCGAGCGACGTACTTTTACTGTGCCGATGCCGGAGATATTTAATAATGTTTTTTAGTTCAGTCGATAAAATCCCTAGTATTGCTAGTAAAGTAGGATGTGCAGTTTTTGTGGTGCCTTCGAATATAGAAATTTTGATTAAAAATGCTTTGATTTTGAAGCCAGATACTAAGTCGGTGATTACAATTGAACAAGTGCGTGACGTGTTGGCTAGATTGTCTGTGAGACAAACTAGTGACGTCTTTATTTTGATTCGACCAGCTGAAACTTTAGGCCTTGAAGCGGCAAATGCGATGTTAAAAAACCTAGAAGAGCCTGGCGATAAGGTTCATTTTGTCTTGATTACTGATGCACCAAGTCAGTTGCTGCCGACGATTTTGTCGCGTTCGGCAGTGTATTTTTTGAGGGAGACACGTTCGCTTGATTCTGCAGTTGAGGCGGATAAGAAAGTTCTCGATATTGCACGGCGTTTAGTGGTGGCAAAACCTGTAGATCTACCTGCACTTGCGGAAGAAATATCTAAGAAAAAAGAGGGTGTGAGGGCATATGTTCTTTCTATTCTTGATGCGGCAATTGAAATACTTTACAAATCTTATTTTAAAACTGAAAAAGACGCGTTTTTGAATAAGATTCCAAAGTTTTTGGCGTGTTATGAGGCAATTTCGAATAATGGACATGTGAAATTGCATTTGGTGGCGGATTTGATGTAGGTTGCTATCTAATTACGCATCGGATAAATGAACCATTCCCGCGATGATAGCCCACAGTATCGAACTCTCCATTATTATTATTTATACTGAGCCCGCTGTTAACGTAGGATGTCCAATAGTAGCCCGTGGTGCCAAAATTAAAGGATGATCCAAACCACCATCCTCCAGATATAAAATACGCTGGAGCTAGATTTGCGTTCCCGGAAGTTCCGGCGGTTAAATCAAGATCAGTTTTTAATTTGTCAAAAGTTTTATTGCCAGTAACAGTTGGCAATCTCCACCCGGACGGGCAAATTGATTGATCAATATCGCCTTGCCTTATATCTTCGCTATTGTTGAGCGCGACTGCGGCTGTCCAGTTATAATAGTTACCTATATGGTAGTGTTTGTCATTCCCACACGCGATGGTCCCTGCATTGAGTGTAGTTACCCTTATTGTATTGTTCCAACATAGCTCACCCGGATCATAAGATTCGGGAGTAGTATCCGTATTGTTCCATGTAGTATTTTCGGTCTGATATGTTGCGATTTCTGCTGTCCATTTAGCGTTTGCATTCGGTGTAGAGCCATGGCCTATATCGGTGTTGGTGTAGGTATAAAAATTTTCAGTGGTTATGATGTTGTGATCTAGGTTTTGCGTCATCCAAACATTACCGTCGGCGAGTTTGGCGACGTAATATTCTTTTTCGTCTCGACTATCTTTTAGTTGATATTGTTGATTTAGAACCATTGAATCTAGTACTTCGATCATTTCGCTGCTAGTCAAAGTAGCGAAATCTTGCATATACTCGAGATTATTGATATTGGCTGGTATTGGATCGGGGGCACAGGTGCTAATAAATGTTACTGTGTCTGTATAAGTGCCTGGCTTAGTGGCGGGTGTGAGCTTGGCGGCAAAATATACATCTATACTGAGTGCGGTAGAACCAGTGTCTTGGGCGTAAGTGGTAATTGGATTGTTTGTTGTAACTGCACTATAATCACCGTTGGAGCCTACACGGTATCCCCAACGATCGTTAGTAAAATTCGTTTCTGATACAGTATCGGATAGTGTGGCGATAATATTGTTGCCAGAGGTCAGATTGGTTGAGCTAGTGGTCATAGTGACGGTGCATGTGTTGCCAGTATTGGTGTAAGTATTAATTGTGGCATAATCACTGGTAAATGCGCCGTTGACGCTTGGGACGATTTCTAGGGCAACATTGTTGGCGCTAATTTCAACTGTCGAGGACGGCGTGATTGTGGCGCTCATGTCAATACTGGAACTGAGTGCGTTGGTTATTCCGGTATTGTAAGAATGGTCTGCTGCATTTGCTACGCCGATTAAGACCGCACTTATAGCAAGTGTATTATAAATAGCTCTTGATAACTTCATATCTATAATTTTACCATAATTGGTTTAAATCTAATAGATTATAATATGAATTCTGGGTTGTTATTGCAGTCATAGCCAATAAAATCATACCAACCCCATAATGGTCTTACTTTTCCTAGCGGATATTTATAGTCTTTTTCTAGTTTAATTCCGTAGCTATTACTTATTCCCATGAGCCCGCAAATAATTTCTTTATGTGTTTTTTTATTATCTAGCATGAACTCGTCTTTTATTCTAAAAAAATATGATGTTTTGGGGTAATATAAATCGATTCCTGAAGTCCATAATCTTGCAGAATAAATATAATTATGCTCTTTATAGCTTAGGTTTGGATCTGGTTTGTTTTCTTTTAGTATTTTGGCATGACAAAATAAAAAGCCATTCGAAATAAACGGTGTTTTATATGGGTATTTCTTTGTTTTAATAGTATTAGAATTATTTTGTTTAAGAACTGGGAGAAAATCATCGAATTTATCAAACTCTTTTTCTGCATTTAAGTAGGGTGCGAAACTAGTCGTGTTTGGCGGTGCTCGCCAGATCCAATTTGTGAGAGCTGAGTTTTGTCCACATTCACCAATGGTGCTTATTATTTCTTTATCCCAACCCGGTATAAATCTCGTACTTGAATCTATAATAACTGTATAATAATTTTCTAGACAATTGACAAGTTTCGATAAGATTTCGCTATAATGTGAATCTTCGCTAAATTGAATTAGATGTTTAACGTATTCGTTTTTAGCTGGATTGTCTATTTTTTTTGTTGTTCCTATTACGAATTCTATTTTTCGTCCAGTTGTATTCTTTATGCAAGAATTAATGCATTCTTCGTATTGTCCAAATAAATCTATTATTACGATTTGAACTACATCTGTAGTCTTGTCTAATGACTCATTTTTTCGTATCCGATCTTGGTTCATTGAGATTTTTTTGTAAAGAGATTTATTTTCGAATTGTCCAGTTTCGCAATTCATATAGATAATTCTTTTAGTAAAATTTATTCCTGCGAATTCTTCAAATTGCTTTAGAGAGCGCTCTTTTCCTAGACCATATTCATCTATTCCAGTGTCGTATTGTGCTGATTTTAATAAAAGTTCAAATTTCTGTGCCTCTTTTTTGATGTGATTTCCATTGTTAATTGGTGTAACTCGATCTTTACGTTGGTATTTGTGGTAGATATAACATTTGTTTGGACAATAATTGTTCCAGCCATGAGTGTAGTATCTAATCGCCATTGGTAATTCGTCGCCAAGGTAAAACATTTCTGGATCTTCTATTATTTCTCTGCGAAGTTTTGCAAAAGTAAATAAATTACCTCCGGCGATGAACGGGCTTTTTATTGATTTCTCGGTGCCGGTATTTTGCATAGTTGAACAACGGTATTCCAAAAAAGAGCTCCCATTTTTATAAAATCTTTTGCCGTGGTTTACAATTGGACAGTTCGAACTTGGAGCGTCAAATTTCGCGTCATCAATTGGCAGTTTTTCCATTTCTTCGGTGAGGCTCGGTGGGTAGAATGATATGATCGCTTTTTTGTCTTTAAGAGATAATAGAAGCTCAATCATTTTTGTATCCCAATGTTTACAGAATTTCATGTGGGCGTCAATTTGCCAGACATATTCTTCGTCTTTAATTAATTTTTGACATAGATATCTTGCATAACATATTCCTCTTGCATCGGCCTTTCCAAGATGTTTAACTCTGCAGTTCTTTATTTTTTTAAGATTTTCTAATTCTTCAAGATCGTCGCTTTGGTGGCAAATTGCAAATGAAACACGTTCTGGTCTATCAGCTTGGCATAGTGCGCTTTTTATCGTGGTCATTAAATCTGGATCGCAAAATGCTGCTATTTCGATAACGATTTTCTCTTTTTGGTGCATAGTTATATTTTAGCATTATTATTGTATGCGTCAATTGATGATATCATATTTGGTTATCTAGTGGTTTTTTTATTTTTATGGTATTATATGAATATATGGTAGCGATTATTGTTATTTTGTTTGTTTCTATATATTTGGCTTTTTTCTTTCCTTTAGAGCCGAAGCCAGAGAAGAAGGAAGAAAAGTCTCCTAAGCATAATGCCCAGATGAAAAAACTTTGGCAAGTGGCTACTACTGCAATGCGAGAACGAAAGCCTTTCCGTGCGGAAAAAGCATTGTTGACGATTTTGAAATTTGATGAAAAGAATGCTTCTGCTTACAATCGTTTAGGCATTCTGTATGCAAAAGATCAAAGATACGATGAAGCGGTGGAGTGTTTTGAAATTGCGCAGTCACTGGATAATAATCCTGCGTCTATACATAATGCTGGATTAATCTATCTTGAAATCGGTCAATACGAAAAAGCTGCGATGGCTTTTCGGCAGGCAATTGAGCTTGAGGGAGATGTGCCTGCGCGTTATATGGCTCTTGCTAAATCGGAAGAAAAACTAGGGAATTACAAAAAAGCTGTCGATGCGCTTGAGAGTGCTTATGAGCTTGATCCAAGCGTGGCAATCCTCCGTCAGATCCTGGCTATTTATGAATCGACTCAAGACAACGAGGCTATTATGGCGACAACTGCTAGAATTGAAGAGCAAATAATGCGTGATAGTGAAGCTAAAAAACGACGTGCGCGCCGCTTGGCTAGATCTTAGTTTTATTAAAATCACGTTGATTTTTTAGTGTTTTTGATATATAATTATTGAGTACCTATTTGTGCTGGAATCGTCTAGTGGCAATGACAAGAGACTGTAAATCTCTCGCCTTCGGGCTTCGTAGGTTCGAGTCCTACTTCCAGCACCATTTTTGTTTAATAATAACCCTATTCTTCTTCCCATAGTGCGTAGAGCGTATGATCTTCATTGTTTGCTACTGTCGTATTGTTGTCTACGAGAGATGATTTACCCGCAATAAACGGGGTATTTCCTCTTGCGTCTGGATAGAAATAGACATTGTTATTCCCATATGTATCGTACAGCCCAATTATGCCGTCCGACACTCTATAGCAAGGTATGAAATTTGCGATATCACTATCATTGTCTGATATTCTAAATTCGTACAGTGTAATTTTTGCATAATAATTGGGGTTCCCATTGTTGTTCCCAGCAAATATATAAATCTCTCGGTTGTTTGATGTGTCTAGTGTTTCTGTACCTATATCGTAAATTAGTGCGTCATTAAGTAATGATTTTCTATTATTTAGATAGTTTAATTTTATTGTATAAATTGTTCCTTTTTCAATATCTTCCTGGCTAAAAGTATTATTGTTCCATCCGTAGTAAATTTTATTACTTTGATTTCCAACCCACATTCTTGTATTTGTAGCCTGTCTTGAGCCAAAATAGATTACATCATCTGTAGTATTATTACTTGACGCTACGGCGTATATCCCTTTTGTATTATTTGCTTGAATTCCCGTGTTGATATATTGTGCACCGCTAGAAGTAATACTTGTTAATTTTATATATTCGTCATCTAAAAATGTATCAACCCATCCCTTAAAGACATATCCAGCTTTTTCAGGAGTTGGTAGGTTATTGTAACTTAGACCAGCTATATATTCTCTACCGTCAATTTCATTGCCTCCACGGGTATCAAAGCTTACTTCCACCTTCTTTTTCCATACCGCATATAAAATGTGGTTTTTATGCATATTCATAATTGTTGATGTGCTTATTGGCAAATCATTGTCAGCTCCTTTTAAGAATTCTCTTTCACCTTGATTTGTATAAAAAACATCAGTGTATATGTCGTACAACCCTATTTCTCCAGTGTTTTTTTGATAGCAGGGAATAAAATCATGTGTAATTGTATTACCTTCTGTTATTTTTAAATCATATAATTTAATATTAGACTTATATTCTACTATTCCGGACATATTTGCTCCGAATAAAGCTATCGGTGTGTTGTTAATAATTAAGTCTTCTTCTATGTCCGTATTATAATCAGAGTTAAAATGCTTTTTCCTGTCGTTTAAGTAGTTCAGTTTTATTTCGTTGATTTGGTTTAATTCTGTAAGCGGTCTTGCGTTTTGACTTGGCGTTGTATTCCAGCTTATGTATACTCTTCCTCCAATATTTCCGGCGAAATATTTGTCTGTGCCTGTTGAACTTGAGCCAAAATAAACTTTATCACTAGCGATGTCACTACTTGATACTTTTATATATACCCCCGTGTTGTTAGAGGGTACTATGTTTGTTAGTATATATTGGGTGCCAGTAGATTCTATATATTCAACTTGTTGATAATTTTTTGGTAGTTGGCTCCAACCTAAGAAATGATAGCCTGTTTTTTCTGGTGTAGGCATAATGTTGTATGGATCTCCTACTGTGATTTCTTTTGTGGCGATGTCGCCACTACCTTGCCAGTTCTCTCCAGCTGGTATGGTTCCACCGTTTGCGTCAAATGTTATAGTAAATGAGTCTAACGGGTTTGCAACAATATAATAAGTAATACCACCGGATGACATTTTATAGCTTCCCGCTGCCTTATTAATCGCTATATTCGCACCATAGTAGATTGTTGTGTTGTCTCCTTCAACTGGAGAAGGTGAATCGGTTGAAGCTATTAATGTTCTATCGTTGGAAAGACCTATGAATGTCTCTGAGAGTGGCGTGGTATTAGGATTTAAGCTGTATCCATAAGTATTTATATTTAACAATGCTGGAGCTTCATATGTTCCATTTGCAGTATTTATGTATAATTCTTTGTTGCTATCACCATCTAGGTATAATTTTCGATCTTCTGGGCCGGAAATGAATAGACTGTAGCCATTTGCACAATCTGTTTTGCTGTTTACTATGTTTGCTGTAATATTTGCGTTTCCTGGAATAACCTCGATTTCTATATCTTCTTCGGTTGATATACTAACTGAACAAGCCGCAGAAACATTATCGCCATTTAATAATATAATTAAGGCACTAAAAACAAAACACAGTGCCAGTATGCCTTGCGTTTCAAATATAAAACCAAAATAAGATTTAATTATTTTAGTCATTTATTTTCCCAACACAATTCTATTTATCGTGCTTATAATTATTTTAGCATGTTTTATTGTATTAATATGTCTTTTTATGATATAATAAGTATATTCTTTGTAATAGTGTTGCCGCGATAGCTCAGTTGGTAGAGCGCATCCATGGTAAGGATGAGGTCACCGGTTCAAACCCGGTTCGCGGCTCCATTTTTGTGATTTTAATTATTTTTGCCGCAATGGTCGTGGTCAGGGTTTTGTTCAAGATGATGGTGGTGATGGTGGGTTAAGTGCGGGAAGATGAATTCTAGACCAACTTTGACAATGACAAGAGAAATGGCTAGGCTGATGTAGGAGCTAATGTCGACTTTAAATATTACGTAGATTAAGGCGGAAACTAAGACGGCGACGGAAATCCAGGTGTCATTTAAGGTTTCGGCGCCGGAGGCAATTAGTACATTTGATTTGATGGCTTTGCCGGTGGTCTTTAAGTATCTGGCGAGTAGATATTTGGTCGCGACAGAGGCAATGACTACGATGATGGTTGGGATGGAATAGTCGACTTCTTCTGGCGTAATGATGTTTTTGATTGAGGCGATGATGATTTCGACGCCAACGGCAATGATGATAAGTGCGATGACGATAGTGGTTGTGCGCTCTATTTTGACACGGTGGTTTTTGAGTTTTTTGTGGTTGGCTAATTTTTCACTGATAATGATAAGAAAACCGGAGACAGAATCGGTCAGGCTATGAATGGCGTCAGAAGCGATAGCGAGTGAGTTTGACAAAAATCCGACCAGTAGATTAAAAACAGCCAGTAAGAAGTTGATCAAAATAAACAGATAGCCAGCATTCACAATAGTTTTGCTACGAGATTTTTCCATAGTTTTATTTTAGCATATTTATTGCTATAATTAGAAGAAGAAAGGAGATAATATGTTTGAACTTAAGGGATGCGTAGCAGTAGTGTCTGGTGCTTCATCGGGGCTAGGGCAGCAAATGGCTTTGGCGTTGGCTAGGCAAGGGGCATCTTTAGTGATTTTGGCAAGAAGGATCGAGAGACTCGAGGAGTTTAAGCCGAAATTGATTGAAGCGGGCGCTAAGGAAGTGCTTGCAATTAAATGCGATGTGACTTCGACTGATGACATCAATAATGTGGCGGCGGAGACGGAGAAACATTTTAAGAAGGTTGATATTTTGCTAAATTGTGCCGGCTCGTCTAAGGATAAAGGTGTGCTTGAGATGACAGATGAAGAGTGGGACTTTACTATTGCAACGGATGAGACTTCGGTGTTTAAGATGACGAGAGCGTTTGCAAATATTATGAAGAAGAACCATTATGGGCGGATTATTAATATTGCGTCAATGTATGGGTTGGTGGGGAACACCGAAATTCATACGGTGGCGTATCACGCAAGTAAGGGTGCGGTGGTGAATTTCACGCGGGCCGTGGCGGCGGAGCTTGCGACTTCTGGTATTACTTGTAATGCGATTTGCCCGGGATATTTTGAGACAGAGCTTACTAAGGCAGTGCTTGATACGCCTAGGTTTCAAGAGTTTGCTAAGACTCACGTGCCGATGGAGCGCTACGGTAAGCCAGGCGAATTGGATGCGGCAGTGGTGTTCTTGGCGTCGAAAGAAGCCTCGTATGTGACTGGTTTAATTATGCCGGTAGATGGTGGCTATACGGCAATTTAATATTTTTATTTGAAAGGAGGAAAAATGAAAACTAAATATGATGGGACTAAGACTGAAGAAAATTTAAAGAAGGCGTTTGCTGGTGAGTCAGAGGCGCGCAATAAATATGATTATTTTGCGTCGAAGGCGAAAAAAGATGGTTATGAGCAAATTGCAGCAATTTTTGCGGAGACGGCGCTTAATGAAAAAGAGCACGCTAAGATGTGGTATAAGGAACTTCACGGTGGCGAGGTGGAGCCAACGGAAGTAAATCTGGAAGCGGCCGCTGATGGCGAGAATTATGAATGGACGGATATGTATGAAGATTTTGCAAAGACGGCGCGCGAGGAAGGCTTTACTGAATTAGCTGAAAAATTTGAAGGTGTAGCAGCGATTGAAAAGTCGCACGAAGAAAGATATCGTAAATTGCTTTCTAATGTGAAAGATAAAAAAGTTTTTTCACGCGACGGCGATACAATTTGGGTGTGCCGAAACTGTGGACATATCGTAATTGGTAAAGATGCGCCGGAGATTTGTCCAGTATGTAATCACCCGCAAGCGTATTTTGAAATAAAAGCACAAAATTACTAAAATGGAGCCGACTGTACTTCGTACAGTCTGTTTCCGGTCCAGAAAAATAAAATAGTACGAGCGTGATAAGATTACGCTCTATTTAATT
>CAMKOB010000003.1 GCA_946414345.1 uncultured Candidatus Saccharibacteria bacterium
AGTTATTCTTTTTTCCTGGGCCTACTAAGATGATTCAGTTCGGTCCGTTCCCGTTTTCTACCCTATGTGTTCAGGTAGCAACAATACAATATGACTTGTATTAGGTTTCCCCATTCGGCAATCCCCGGATCATTTCTCGTTGTCAGATCCCCGAGGCTTATCGCAGACTCCTACGGCCTTCATCGGTATTGATTGTCAAGGCATCCACTATCAGTGCCCTTAATTACCTTTTTATGCATTGACATAACTAGCAATCGAAGTTCGATATGAAATTCAATCGCTGCCGTCAATTAAAATCTTTTCATCGTTAATCCAAATTGTTAATCAGAGAGTCTTAAAGAATTTTTGGCCATCTTTTAAGCGACCTCATAATTCCTCGCTTTCTTTCCACATTTTGTAGAGGTCGCAAAGGCGACTTGCTTAAACTTCCTCCATTATAGCGCACTTTTCCACAAATGTCAATACTTTTTTTGGACTTTTTCAGTCTTTTTAGCCCCTCACAGCTTCCCGACGTCTCTTAATCTGTAAAAATAGCCATATTATCAGCACAATTATTGCAAAAACCACAATAAATAGCATCCAAACTGGGCATTTAATTACCATTTTCTTCACCTGTGCCGTTACCCCCTCAAATTCCACCGTATAGACCACATTAAAGATACCAAAGGTCGGAGTATTAGGCCAAGATATTTCATTATATAACGTCCTATCTGGCAAAACAGTACGACCCGCTGGTCTCTCTTCATTGGTGTACAGTTCCTCATCTGAAAAAAGCGGAAAAACCTGCAATTTATATTTAGCCTCACCGTGCACGTTACCAGTATTTTTTACCGAAGAATTACCTGTAATATCCCCAGATAATATAAAACTCGGCATACTAATATCGGTTATTTCGCCTTGTCTAACAATATTGCCAGCAATCTCAGCGTAAATTGTGTAAGCTATTCGTTTTATTTCTGTAACGGCCGACTTGACTCTCTCACCACCACTGCTACCACCCTCATCAGTATTTGAATCATCTTTAGCACGATCAGCTCTTACGATTATTGAAGCATATTGACCACCACCTGGTATATTCTTCGGAACATTAATCGTGTATTTTATAGTCACTTCCTCGCCAGGAGACAATCTACCTTCAAGAGGAGATTCAATTTTTATCCATTTTGCCATCTCGCAGCGTTCATCACTGCACTCTTCATAAATATTATTATAGCTTTCGTCCACATAATAGCCTACAGCCAATATCTGGTACTCAATATCAACATCAAATTCAGTTGTAGTATAAAGCCGAAAAGAAGAACTATATTCATCGCCAGGATTTAAAACAATCTTCTCCTCCATTGGTGACAAAGCAAAAGAAAACCCTTCCTCAGCAGCTTTCGTGACTGGGGAAGCGACCGACGACAAAATCGCCACAGACATCACCGCAAACATGTAGACAAGGACCACCCTAATTATATTACTAACTCTTTTCATTTACCTCCTTCATATATTATATATATCACATTTATCTCTTTATGTCGCAATTTAGTCCAGCTTCATTATAAATTCTTGCCATTTTTTCCAAAGTTACTGTTTTAATATCGGGCACATTATCAAGAAGAAAGTATTTCATTGTTTTATTATTCATATCACCGTCATTTGCAAATATTGAAAATTGAACGCTATCACCAACAATACCGTATTTTGCGCTTAATGAATCTGGCGCCATTCCATCCTCATAAAACCTCTGATTTACTGTTGCGTGATTTCGCGCCTCACTATATTCCAACTCTGTCTCGTCTTCATATCCCAAACGATAAACTAGTGAAATCGAATCAAGGCCGTTATCGCTAAAAGTAGCATTTATTTTAAGATTTTTCTCTTTAGCATTATCGTAATCAAAAATCGAATATGAAACATTCCTAGTCTCACACGCCAAGGACTCTCTTTTTGCCGACTTACCAAACTCCCCAGTCACAATAGTTTCGCCATTCTGCAAGAACATCACAAAACCAATAATAGCCACAAATATTAATATTAAGCCAATCAACGGCGGCCAATTCATCGCTGACCTATACGTTTTTCTTTCTTCTTCTTTCATTTTATCTCCCTGATTAACTTGATATTATTATTTAGATAAGAAAATCCCGGTTCTCACCCGGGATTTTCTTTTTTAAATTACAACTATTATTAACTGTTTGGACCCAAAGTATAAGTTGCAGTACCAGTGTAATCGCCAGACATCTGGTTAGCAGCTAGACCAACCTTATACGAAAAAGTATAAGTCTGAGTCGAAGTGGACGCACCAGTGATACCGGTAGTAGGTATTGGAGTTGAGGCAGCGGAATACGCCGTCCAAGTCCCCGAACCAGCAGCAGCCTCAGGGCTTGCACTATAGGTGATAGCCGTAGAACCAGAAGGACCGGTCAGGGGAGTAAATTGTGGAGTAATTTTATAACCAGAAGCATTATTACATACAATCCTCACACTAGTGGCAGTACCAGTCGTAGTTCCATCACCAGCTGTTAAACTTACTAACTGGCCAGGGTTACCTGTCCCGTAATAATCGTTTGCATTCGTTCCGCTGGTACCGGACGGAGTAATATCGGCAAGCTCACAAGAGGACTGCACGTTAACGGTAAGCTCATCCTTCACGGTTGTTTCAGCGAAAACACCAAACACCGGCATTGCCGCTAGTACTGCAGAAGCTGCACCGGCCACAATTATCAATTTTTTCATATTGTTTTGCTCTCCTTCTGCATAAAAGCAGATATTTAAGTTTTTTTATTTTTATTAATGTTATGACCTATAACACTTACTATTATAAATTACCAAAAGCGTTATGTCAACACTCTTTTCATTTTTTTTACAAAAAACAACTAAGTTTTCCACAGGCTACTTTTTTATATATTTATTAAGCCAAGCATTAAAAGACTCGAATTCGTTAAACATTGGTTTATCCTCATTGGATTCAGCATCTAACCATGCCACCATTTTACCCTTGTCAATAACCGCCACAGACGGATAATATGTTATTTTATCATATAAAGATGTCTGTTTCATATCTTCAAACATAATTCGATATGCCTTCAATCCACTTTCACCCACATAATCATCAATAAAACCTCTCAACCTAACACCTGTTACACACGCCTTCTGATCCACCACGACAATAAATGATTGTTTATTTAGAATCAAATTTTCATAGCTAGTTGAGTCAACATTGATAAAATTCCCTTCGCAGTTTTCACCGCAATCAAAATCTGTATCTAAAACCACTGTGCCGGATCCACCACCCTCAACGGGCCATCCATCCCCCACTCCACCTCCAGTGCTTAATCCCAAAATAAGCAAAACCGTTACACCAATTACCGCCACCAACCCTAACAGGAGCCAAACAGTCTTCTTTTTACTGTTATTACTTTTATTCTCTGGTAACCACATTTAAATCCTTTCGAGCTTGCCAAAGTCAATCTCGTGATAAGGGACTTTGTAGAAATCATAAACCACACCACCATCCGGCAGCTCACGCTTAACTTTTACTCTGTTCTCACCGTCATAATACCAATACCCACCCACATCATAAATCTTTGACGCATCCCACCCTAAATCGACCAGCATTTTTTTCATCATTCCGGAGTATCCGCCACCTCCACACATCAAGAAAATTACTTTATCTTTCGGGAATAATTCTGCGAGTATGTCCTTTGATTCCATGTAATTTGCATTATAAAGTCCGTTCTCATAAGTAAACAGCGTTTCACCAGTATAAGTATCCCCTACTACCTCAGGCAAACCAGTCACATTTACAATATATGGAAAAGGTACCACTTCAAAACCTCTTACAAACCCAGACAAATAAGCATCACCGCCAATTGCCTCATAATCACCAGGATCTTTCAACATTCTTAAATCACGATATACAGCATCACTACGATTTAAATAGTTATCGATTGTCTTCTCATTTATATTTTTATCAATCCCCAACTCACCACGTTGCCCTTCAGCCAATTCCGGCGCCGGCAAGGCTGGCAAAGTGTTTGGAAAAGCAAATCTCCCCAACAAAAATGCTCCAACCGCTAAAACAACTGCACCCACGCAAATCCACCAAATATATTTTTTCATATTAACTCCACTTTATTTTATATAAATTATATCACAAACTCACGCCCACAGCTGGCTCATTTGGGCAATTTTTTAAAACTGAGCTGATTGCAGTTTTTTCTGCCTCAGTCACCCATAATGAATATTTATACTTTACACTAACCTGCCTCGCCACATATTGACATCGAAACTTCTTATTTGCAGGCAACCACGTTGCCGCATCGCCATCCGACTTCTGCTGATTAGCCTTACCATCTACCGCCAACAAATTTAGCGGATCCGTCGCTATCGCATTGCGCACCGAATAATCCATATACTGCGCACCCTTTTGCCATGCATCAGATAATGCCACTACGTGATCTATTTGTATCTTAGACACTTCTATCTTATCGTGGAAAACCTGATGTTCACCAGTGTATGGCTCATCAAATTCCCCCGCTACCACTGTACACCCATCCAGCACCGCCGAATCACTTAATTCCCTCTTCAGAATCCTCTGTCTAAGAGAACATCCTTCCACCGATGGCCAACCATCATAAAACTCAGTCCTCGCATAACCAGTTTTTGGCGCCCGCCCCTTAACTTCTAATCGCTCCAAAACTTCAACCGCAAGCGACGCGTTGGCATCCGCCTCGCTTACCGCCACTGCCGCATAGTCCGTTCCCGAATTATCATCTTTTACAAAAATTTTTTCATAGCTTTCGGGATTAGTTAAAAGCCACGCAACTACCATTAACAACGCCCCCACCACGCCTATCATTCTCCGACTTTTTAGCTTCATATTCGAATTATAACACAAATCATTGCTCGGCTTTATGTATCACAAATAATCCAAACAGTACAACTACACCAACCGCCACAAATAAACCGTCATAGCTAACCGCGCTTGATCCCGCAAAACCCGAATCAGCACCCGTATTCATACCAGTATCTGGCACCGGCAACGCCTCCTACTCGTGCACCATAGACGGAAATTCAAATCTCAACTTGTCAATATTCTTATTATATCTTAATTATCGCTAGCTCAACTATTGCTTTGCACCACACTCGCTACAATATTTAGCTTCCACACTAATTTTCTTCCCACACTCGTGACAATGCTTTTCAGGTTTATCCTCTAGCCCCTCCTTTATGCCACTCGCTGCAGCTTTATAATGAATTCTTGTACCTTCTGCACCTAATTCTGCTGATTTTTTATTGACCCGCTCAATTTGTTCGCCATTCTCATCATACATTTCTTCCTGCATATCAAGCATCTTCTTTTGCATCTCTTTTACCCTCTTCATATTTCTATCCATCATCCTATCTAACAAAGACATAAAAACCTTTCTTTTTAAATCTAACATTATTATAGCACAGCAAGCTCAAACCCAAGCAGAGCAAAACGCATCAAAAGCAAACGCTAGATTACAAAAAGCATTGGAAGCTGCGTATTCAGAAGATTATGGATATGGACATCATAGATTAAGCGACGAACATGCTTCTCGTGATAGGAATTATAGCGATGAAATATCATAGGCTGGTTATGAATTTAAAGATCGGAATCTTGAATTTCTAAACCAATCGATGACTCCACATATACCGTTTTCTGTTAAAATCCGATTACCAAAGCCAAAATGGAGAAACATCCATGTTAAACAAAAAAAGACCCACAATTTCTTGCGAGTCTTTTAAAGTGCTAATTTTGAAGAAATCTTTCCAGAATCGGTCCAATAGGTCTTCTAGCGCGATAACGCTGATTCGGATTATCCAAAGAAGCGTCAAATTTCTCGTCGTCCGGTAAAATACCTGGCTCCGTTTCCCAACCAACCAAGGTCTGAATGTCGAGAAAACCATACTCGAATATTCCCATCTTTTTCATGGCCTCTTCGAAATCAATGCCTCTGTCGGCGAGCGTCATCTGGTCATGTCCGCCAACCAACGGGATTAACTTCCTATGGTTCCAATCCAAATTCTGAACTCCACTCATTACATATGAACAGTCCAGAGCGTAACACTCCGGCATATCGTCAAAGAGTAAAGCAGTTGAGGGATCAAACCACTCGAAGAAAAGCAGCATTCCACCAGATACTTTGCGGATAGCCTCGATAGAAGCGACTGGATTCATACAGGCCATCGGATTAACCGGATTAGCCTTCGATACATCCTCGAGCAACATCATGCCACAGTCAATCCTCGCAAAGTCGACTCCGATATCCTTAAGATTCTGGAAAACCCCTCTGAAGTATTCCTGAACCTTTTGGCTCTGCCAATTCAGATTCAGTTGATGATAGTCGCAGAAAGTACTTCTAACATACTTATCACCAAAATCCGAATAAGCAAGTTTGCCGAAGAAACTTGGAACCCCTGACTCTGTTAAGCGTTTCGCCTCGTCCTTTGATACTACGTACAGACAATCTTCGTAGCCGGAAACACCATTGAGGCAATTTTGAGCCAAAATATTTTTGTCTGAAACATGGTTCGGAACTATATCGACACCAACTGAGAGGTTAAGCTCATGGGCTTCATAAATCAGCTCCTCAAGCTCATCATCTGTTCCAAACTTGGAATTGACCGAATATTCAACGACATCAAAGCCATTATCATATCCACCGTCCTCCCACAAAGAAATCAGATAGACGCCGGAAAAGTCAGTTTCCTTCAATTTCGGCAAAAGCTCAACTACTTTTTTGACCGCATTTTTACCATACGAGCGATAAAATGCGGGCATATACAGTTGACAAATTTTCTTCATATTTTCTTACCCCCTTAGGAAAATTTTTGTTAAAGAACAACTTATAATTCCTATTATAGCACAAAATACCAAAAAAGTCAATATTCTAACGCTTTTTTAACAGGGGTAATTCTACCTTCTGAATTGACTAAAAATATGCTATAATTATATCTATAATAACAGATATTATAGGTTGGTTATGAATTTAAAGATCGGAATCGTCGGTTTACCAAATGTCGGTAAGTCCACATTATTTAATGCCCTCACAAACGCTGGCGCACTCGCGGCAAATTACCCTTTTGCTACCATCGAACCAAACGTCGGCATCGTACCAGTACCAGATGAGCGCCTAGAAGTCTTGGCTAGAATGTATGAGACAGACAAAGTCGTCCCCGCCACCGTCGAATTTGTCGACATCGCTGGCCTCGTTCAAGGCGCATCAAAAGGTGAAGGTCTCGGCAACAAATTCCTCGCCCACATCCGCGAATGTCAAGCCATCTGTCATGTCGTCCGTGCCTTCAAAAATGATGACATCGTCCGCGCCGACAATAAGATCGAAGACGACATCATAAAACAAGCCAAAGATGATATTGAAATCATCAATCTTGAGCTCCAACTTGCCGACGAAGAAACCAAAGCCAAAATCGAAGCCAAACGCAAAAAAGATCCGAGCGACAACAACATTCAGTATCTCACTGACAAACCGGTCATCTACATGTTCAACGTAGACGAACAAGGGCTCACAGATACAAACCTACAAAAAAAGCTAAAAGATCTGATTAGCCCAGCCGAATCAATTTTCGTCAACGCTAAACTCGAAGAAGAAATGGCTGGCATGAATCGCGACGAAAGAAAAGAATTCTTAGAAAGCTACGGTGTCAAAGACGATGCCTTGGGTGAGCTCATCAAAGCCGCCTATAAAACCCTTGGGCTCCAATCGTTCCTTACCGCCGGCAAAAAAGAATGTCGCGCCTGGACTATTAAAAAAGGTGCTACTGCACCAGAAGCCGCCGGCACCATCCATACCGACTTCGAACGCGGTTTTATCGCTGCCCAAATTTGTAACTACAATGATTTAAAAGAACTCGGCTCAGAACAAGCTGTAAAAGCCGCAGGCAAACTTAGAACGGAGGGTAAAACATACATCATGCAAGACGGTGATGTCGTCGAATTTAAATTTAATGTCTAGGAGGTAAAATGGACAATCAAACCACAGAAATCAAGGACCCTTGGGCAAACATGGGTAACTTAAGTCCCCAGGGACCTCAAAACGGTGAAATTAGTGCCGAAAACCTAAAACGCGCAGAAGAATGGAACCAAGCAATGCAAAATCCACCGGCATTCAGCGGCGAAATACAACCCCAACCTGTCACCACCGCCGAAACTCCAGCCGAAGCACCAATAGAAGCACCAGTGGAGACACCCGTAGAAGCCCCGGCGCAACTCCCCACCGATGGCGAACAGCGTGACGAAAATATCGCGGAAGCAGAAGCTATTTTGTTCCAAGGTCCTATCAACGCCGCAGCCAGAGAAAAAGGAATTGACGCAGTCGTTCAAGGAATCAATAATTTCGTTTATAACGGCCAAGGTGACCCAATAAAACAGCTTCTCACCGAAATTGGCGTAGACAACAAACAAGACAAACAAGAATTAGCAGAAGAAGCACAAGCAATCAAACCAGCCGAGACTGCTTTTCGTGAAGAAAATATCAACGCACCAACCGTAACAAGAAAATCCGAAGAAAACACTCTCGGTGCCATCAAAGAATTTAAAGAACTAATCGCAGAAGTCGAGTCATCCCCAGACTATGCAGGCCTTCGTGCCAACGCCATAAAAAATGGAAAATCGCTTTGGGGAGAAGCAGTTAGTGAGTATGGCGTTCATGATTTAACTACCCTATTTGACGCTCTTGGCAAACAAAAAGAAAAGCCCGCTTCTCCAGAAGTACCATCTCCAGAAGCATCATTACCAGAAATACCATCTCCAGAAACGCCATCTCTCGAAACACCACCTTCAGAAACACCGTCTCCAGAAACGCCGCCCGTAGAAACACCACCGCTAGAGATGCCATCTCTAGAAACAGAGGAGAAGCTAACCTTAGAAAACCTAGAAGCTACGCCAACCCCAACCCCACAAATCACTAATCAAACAACAAACCAATCATCCACCGAAAATCTCTCCCCAGAAACCGATGCCGCTGCAACCACAGGATTCTGAGCGTTAAACTCCGGATGACATTTTAAATACACTTCTGCTGCGAATCTCATTCGTTTCATTTTGTCACTCGTAATCGCCGCAAAACCACCACCGCGACTATTATTCTTGCGATATTTTACTTCCGTAAAATAAATCGCATCTCCACATAAAGACACGATGTCTATCTCACAAAATTTTGTCTTAAAATTCCGCTCTATCACCACATGCCCCATCTGTTCCAAGTATTCACAAACTGCCGCTTCACCTTGCGCCCCCAACCCAGTCGTATCTTTTTTATCAACCATTCCATCACCATTTCTATCCCATCCCACCATACTCCTAATCGGCTCGAAACTCTTCCGGTGCTCCGGACAAATCCCCATCTCATGAATCGCCTGCATATGCTTTGCCGTCCCGTATCCCACATTTTTACCAAAATCATAACCAGGATATTCCACATCCAAATCATACATATAATGATCTCTTGCCACTTTCGCCACAATCGACGCCGCAGAGACCTCCTTCACTAGATTATCCGCTTTAACCACAGTAGTAACATATTTTTCTAAGGGTGTCAAGGAAAGAAAATTCACTTTTCCATCAATCACTATCTGTGAAAATGGCGCGTGAAGTCCTTGCACTGACTTCACAGCACGCCGTGTCGCCAATCGAAGCGCCTCGGAAATTCCCACGTTATCTAGCTCTTCAACAAAAACCCAACCAAGCCCCACCGCCGTAGACTCCGCCAAAATTATCTCATTTAACTTCTCACGCTTCTTGACAGTTAATTTCTTCGAATCTTTTAATTCATCCGCCCACTCTGGTTTTTCATCCGGCAAAACTACCGCACCCACCACAAGCGGCCCCGCTAGCGGTCCTCTTCCAACCTCATCTATCCCTAAAATTGCCATATCACCATTATAACAAAAAAAAGAGTGCCACGAATGGCACTCTTCTATCAAAATCTATTTACTCAGCTTTTGTCTCTTCCGCTGGAGCTTCTTCAGCAGGAGCCTCTTCAACTGGGGCTTCTTCTTCGGCCTTAACCTCATTCACGGCTACACGATCAAAATCCTTCGCTGCGAGACGAGCGGACTTACCAGAACGCTCACGGAGATATGACAAATTATTGCGGCGTACCTTTGAACGCTTTGTAATTACAATTTTTTCAACCAATGGCGAATGAATAAGATAAGATTTCTCCACGCCAACACCAGAAGTTACTTTGCGCACTACGATACGAGCAGTATGAGATTCCTTACGATCCACACGAATCACTACGCCTTCAAAAGTCTGCAAACGAAACTTCTCACCTTCCTTAATCTTCTGAGTGACTTTCACGGTATCACCCGGGCGCACATCCACCACAGACTTCTTCTTCTGCGCATCACCGATTTGCTTTAAAATAGAAAAACTCATATTTAACCTTTTATATTAATACAATTAGCACCAATTATATCATACTAAGTTTATTTTTTCAAGGCCAATTTGATTCTTTCTTCTGTAGATAAAGAAGCATCGATATTTTCGAGTGCTGCCGTTGCTTCTTTCAAAGGAAAGCCCAGCGCAATTAAAGCATCTAATGCTTCGTCTGGCTCCCTCGGAGATACCGCAGTACCGAACTTCACTTCTGTTGCACCATATCGTGATGGTATGCCCACCTTATCTCGCAAATCCACAATCACTCTTTCAGCTGACTTTTTTCCCACTCCAGACGCTTTTGAAATAAATGCCGTATCACCATTTGCAATTGCATTTCTCACTTCTTCTGCCTCCGCTAGTGACATAATCGCAATTCCCGCTTTTGGGCCTATTCCTTGTACCGAAATCAAAAGTTCAAATATTTTCTTCGCCGTAAGACTCGAAAAACCATACAATTCCTCCGAATTTTCTCTCACCGCATGATAAGTATAAAACTTTCGCTCCTCTTCCAAAACCGCCGTCTCATAATCTGGCGTCGGCACCATTACCTCATACCCCACACCGCTTACATCCACAATAATTGTATTTCCAGATTTTTCTGTTACTTTGCCACGTAAATGTCCTATCATATTCCTCACTTTACATATTTTATTAATGTTTCACGCAAATCCTTCGCCGGAATCACAAATTTATCTTTTACCGTCGAGGGACCAATTGCATGTAAAAATCCAAGTTTTTTTGCTTCCGCAATTCTTTGATCCGCCCGAAATGCCGACCGTATTTCACCACCAAGACCAACTTCACCGAAAACCACATATTCTTCACCGAGCTTTCGCCCTGCCACCGCCGACGCAATCGCCATACAAATTGCAAGATCCGCCGCTGAATCACTCAATTTCATTCCACCTACTACATTAATAAAGATATCCTTATCAGATAAACGCAGCTTTGTTCGTCGCTCCAATACCGCAATTAGCAAATTCAATCGATTAATGTCAAATCCCGAAGCCGTCCTCTTCGGGTACCCAAAATTTGATTGCGTTGCAAGCGCTTGAATTTCCACCAATATTGGCCGGTTACCATTTAAAGTTGCAAGAATTACCGAACCATCCGTATTAGTTCTCTCTGCCAACAGCGCCGCCGATGGATTCACGACTTCACGTAGTCCTTGCTCCACCATCTCAAAAATCGCCACCTCATTAGTTGAGCCAAATCGATTTTTCACTGCTCGCACTGTTTTAAAACCACCGTACCTATCACCCTCAAAATTCAAAACGACATCTACCAAATGTTCCAAGACTTTTGGACCAGCCAAAGTACCCTCTTTTGTTACATGTCCCACAATTATCACCGCCGTATCAGTTGCTTTTGCTGCTCTAATAATCAGATTCCCGCAATTGGTCACCTGCGATACTGTCCCCGGCGCCGAAGAAATTTCATCCATCGCAAGTGTCTGTATAGAGTCAACTATCACCAAATCAAATTCACCCGACTCGATCGTTTTTGCAATATCATTCCCAGACGTAGATGCTGCAAAATTCAATCGTTCCGAATCTGCACCAAGTCTTTCTGCTCGCAACTTTACTTGCCCCGCTGACTCCTCACCAGATATATATAGCACATCGTGGTCTTTAGCAACCTCTGCGCAAATTTGCATCAAGAGTGTAGATTTACCAATCCCCGGCTGTCCTGCCAGTAACGATACCGAACCCATCAAAATCCCCCCACCAAGCACAGTATTTAAATCTCCAAATTCGGTCGTTAATCTCGCCTTTGCATCGCTTGGTACCACCGTTTTAAGTTTTACAAAATCTAGCTTTTTACCAGATTGCTTACCTTTCTCAATCGCCGACTTCTTGCCGAGTTCAGGCCCCATCACTTGCTCAACCAACGAATTCCAAGCGTTACAATTTGTACATTGCCCCATCCACTTCGAAAAACTCGCCCCACACTGCTGACATACAAATTGACTCCTACTCTTCATGCTACTATTATAGCAAATTCTAATATCTCGGGGCAAGTTCGTATTGATAGGTCATCGTTAAAGTATTAGATTCTCCAGCCCCCGCCATACTGGCTCCCCAAATCAAGAGAGACGTGTCATAATTTATTATCTCAGCCGGTGTTTCAGAGCCCGGTATCGTATGTTTTTCATAATAGTCACCCTCAATTTTATTTGAGACATAACCACCGTCAGAAATCCCCATTGAATTGCCATAGGTTCTCTCAAGCTTCACTTCATTGGCAATAATCGTACCATTTATCACTAGTTGTTGTTTTGATCTATTTTCAGCAACTAATTCTCCAGCATCAGAGCAAGTATTAACCGCCCCAGCCGTTAATAATATTGCATCAACCCTATTTACATCACATAAAATATTGATACTAGAAGAAGCATATATAACCACTTTGGACAAATCATTAAGCGTATCATGTCCTTCTTTATCGTAATAAATGTTCCCAGCAATTGTCACATTTTCAGCTTTAACGATTCGCGTTTGATTTGCCGTTAACTGGCTTCTGCCAATAGTTATATCCCCTTCTACTTTAACGCTGCGGATATCCTTGTTAGTCGCACTCAACAGCGGATTACCAGCAGCTTCCAGGGCAATCGACTCCGAAGCATCTTCCATATATGGCAAATCTTTATCATTCCAGTATTCCGCTAAAGCTCCCGCGTTTGTCTTTGACGGGTCAAAAGCCGTTACATCAATACCAGCATAACCAGAAGCATTTATCATCGGACAAATGAAATTGCTAAAACCACCGAATCCATAATTTGCAAAGCTCAACGGTATCAAGTTATTGCAAAATACTCCTTCTGCATCAATCGAAGTCACGCCAGCCCCACCATAACCGCCTTTTAGATTCGGGTTACTACTTTTTCCTAAACTTGCACCAGATGTAAGCCATTGAGTACGGCCAACCGTAATCACGTTTTCTTCAACCCATGAGCCAAAAATCGTCACACTACCACCTCGTGGGCTATATGGATACTTGTCGACTTTAAAAAGATTATTTTTTTCGCTCACATTCGTAGTTATAGAAGTACTAGGAGCAGCCGAATATAAGCCACTACCCCAAACTTGAAAGCTCGGCTTCTTTGCAATCTGAATACACTCAGGCGTATATAAACGCCAGCTCTCACTTCCACTCGTATTTAAATTGTCATCAGCGCCACTGGTTGCCGGATATACGCCAAGCGTCATACAGAACCAGTCACCAGCCCTTGCATCAAACACACTATATGTACCATTAAATTGAGTTCCCAATATAGTATTCGTATATGTAACTCCATTTGATGTTTGCTGTTCAGCGCCATTATCGTTTTTAACCTCCAAAGTAGTAGTCACATTTTGATTCACCTCTTTACAGAACACATCTAATTTATACACGACATCATCGGCAACAATATTGCAAAGGTTGTCTTCTGTCGTTTTTACGTCCCAGGGCTCAGATCTCCCTTGATTTGTACTCGACACATAAGCAATGAGTTTTACCTTAGCATCACGCACCTCAGTAGCATAGGTATCGCCTACAATATCATTCCGTTTTGGTTGAACCTCCACAAAAGGATTTATTACTTGCACAGTCTCACCAGGATAAACCGGAGTAGTATTCGGCTCTGTTGTCCTACTAATTTCAAAACCAAGCGTATTATTATAGTTAAATGGTATTTTCAGGAAAGTATCGCTCTTAAGCTGCTCAACCCCCTCAGACACAGTAGCGGAAATATAAAACCCATCAATTATGTAATTACTATGATAAAAGGGACCCCTCGTGGGCCAACAGGTGTGCTTATTATTAACGCCGCCACATTGTTCCCTGCATTGCGCGTAGAACGACTCACCCCAACTCGTAAACCACGCCTTCTGAGGAGTATTGCCTACAGTTCGAATCTCATCATTATACGATTTGCCAACATCAACGATTTTCTTGCCATCTTTACCGACATCAGTCGCATCCGCAGTGTTGCGAATCTTGTAAAAACGTACAGGACTTTCACGCTTTAAATGGTATTCGCCCCGATTCCACTCTCCAAAATCTGGCGATTCAAACAAAGGATACCCCGCCTCAATTTCAACTGCGTTATCCCACTCGCCAGCCTTGCCCATCGCTTTATATGTATGTGCCGACCCACCGCCACATTCCTCTGCACCATGCGTGCCTACAACATCACCATTAAGAGTCAACACGAGCTGAGAACTAAGTCTCTGTGCCCCAGGAGAATATTCATCCTGCCAAAATATTGTATCGCCCGGCTTCGCATATACAGTATTGCCAGGTTGTTCAATGAACGTATTTTGTATACCTATATACTCATCACTAATCCTTGAATTCTTAATCCTAGATTTAACATAGGTTTCAGCCGAATCATGCGGAGGATCATCGGTTTCAGTAGCAATTATCCTCACACACGCCTGACTAGTAAAAGAAGCGTTGCCTTCTGCCGCTGACTTTTTCTCCTTGCCCAAATAAAGCTTCTCGCAATATCTTTGATCCATCTTCGAGCTAACCGTAATAATAACAGTATTTTGAATCACATACCTACCAGCATCATCACTAGACAAACTTTGAATCTCTTCAAGTATCCTATCACCACCAGCCATATGAATAAAATTAGCACATTGCGTATCAGTATAATCATTCTGTCGACACGTAGCAATAAGGCTAGTATAGCTTAAACACAAATCAGAAGTAGGATTTTGCTCACAATAGTTACCACCCACTTTGCTGCTGTTCACATAATAGCCATTCTCCTGTGGAGTAGTAAAATGCATCGGAGAATCCGGAAAGAAAGACATCGGGCTGTTACTGCTCCTTCTTATGCCCCAAAACACTTCACCACCCTCACTATCAGCATAAATGTCGTGTGAAAATGTTATTTTTACAGTTTGCGTTTTATTTGACAAACCCGCTCCAAACTGTATATTTACAGTGGCATCCCGCGAAGCGGTTACATTAGAGTCCATCGGCACTATCTCGGTAGACGTACTATCACTTATCCCCATACTACTCTGCGCAAAAGCCGCTGACAAACCATAATAGTTCACGCCAACTTCTATCGTAATACACGCACGACTAGTTCTTGTCACGGATTCAACGTTACCAGGTTTTAACTTATCCTCCGCATCGGCCATTTTCAAATCTTGACAAAAAACATATGTTCCACCCTCTAACAATGTTACGGGAGTAGTAGTAGTAATTACAGGGCTAGTTGTTGGCAAGTAATATGTATTTCCATTATCTTGTATCGTTGCATTACCAAATGTTGCCTTGTCAACAGTTGGTTCAACGTTGCTTTCAAATCTGTAGCCACTCTCTTTCCCCGTATTCTTTTCATTGCTAGTATCTAGCCAAGTCTCAGATGTCCTCCACCATATCTCCTTGTTTGGTTCTTCAGAATAAACATTATGTTTAAATACCAAATTTACCGTCCCCCCGACCTCAACTGCATCTGATGTTACTACGGCATCACTATCCTGAGATACTATACCAGTAGTTATCTCCTCAACGATAACAGTTCCGTCATCTGCATTAGTCGCCGACGCTGCCGACGAGCCAAGAAAATCTTCGTCCCAGTAACAAAAAGCATATACATCCTCACCTACATAAGCACACCTTTTGTCACCAACTCCATATTTTTTCTCACAAGCTTTTTTGTAATAAGGATAAACATCACTTGTAGATGTGACATATTCCCCAGTGGTTTTGTATACAGGATTATTGCTAGTATCATACAATACTTGGCTCAACTTGCCAATATTCCAGTTCCAATCATGACCACGATAATAGTCTTCTATATAATTATAGTAATAATAATCACCATTGTAAGCTTGATAACCGTTTTGGCCAGGAACCGAATGCGGAGTATAACTCCCAGCCAACTTACTAGTAAAAGAAGTCCAGTGGCCCCAAGAATACGAGCCCAATTTGTATCTAGATACACCATACTGGTCTATGGGTGATGGGGGAGTCCCGTTGTTGTCTCCTTGAACATTTATGCCGTAATGCCAGAACCCACCTTTACCATTATTAGAACAATTCCCAGAAATTTCAGCGCGCTTGCCCGAATCATTAACCCCGACATGGCCAAATGGCCCGAAAACAATCGTTTCCGTAGTCGGCGTAACAGCTTCGTAATACATCCACGACAAACCCGCACAATAAGCCAACGCCCTATAGTGGTCCTTACGATAACATTCGCTCGTATTTGTAGGATCGATTGGACTTGTAGGCTTCCAACCGCCATTACCAGTTCCCTCACCTATCCAACCAGGACCATCAGCAAACACATCGGTAGGATTAGATACGCTTAATACACCAAAAAGCAACGCACAAACAGCAAAAATTACCATAAAAGCTTTTTTAATCATAATCCGTTCTCCTCGTTATCTAATTCTACCGCCATCTTATAATATCTATTGGCCTCCTCATTTCTCACCCCCTCATATATCTCACTAAGAGAAACATAATATCTAGCTAAATAATCTCTACTTACCTCTTCTTCCATACTCTTCATTATATCAGAAGCTCTGTCCACATCGCCAGTTTGTTCTTTTATGAAAAAAGCATACGAGGTAACTAACCGATATTTTTCCTCAAGAGTACTTTTCGCAATCATTTCTTCATAATCGCGTTCAGCATCTTCCAGAGTATAATCTAAATCAGTTTCTAATCTAGTATCAACTGAATAAACAAAATCACTTATCGCGGATGACCAATTCAACTGCTGAACTATTTCTTCATCTTCCTCACCCATCTCAACATCTTGTGGCAAATTCAACACCACAATCGTAATTACTATCCCTACTGCCACCACCACCATCACTGGAATCAAAATCTTCCAAACGTTATTTCGCCTTCGAGCTGGTTTCTTTTCTGTTGTCACCGGCTGGTCAACCTTATTTGGCACAACAACATTCTGACCAGAATCGCCCTGCGGCACTACATTCCGCGTTGTATCATCTTGCGTTACCGCATCCTGCACTACACCCCCTTGCACTACACGCTGTTGATTTTCACGCGCAGTAACAAAAGCATCAATTACATTACGCGCAGAACCACTGGTATTACTCTCCGTCATACCACCATTATACCACAACCGCTTTAAAAATCACAAAAAACTAACAAAATTTATCGCGTAACCACTCATCAGCTGGACCCGCCGTCATCAAAACCACTAAATAACCATCGTTTAATAAATCTCGAATTCGTTTCTCTAACTCTTCAGAAGGTTCAGCATACTCTACCACTTCTTTGTTTACTAATCCGCTCGCCAAATCTTCAGGCGACAACACCACCAAGTTTGCATCTTCCCGTGTCAAATACGTCGGTAACCAAATTACTTTATCAACCCCCACAAAAGCATCCCTATATCCATCTTTAACTGCATGCTGCCGAGTATTCTGATGCGGCTGATATACTACTGCCACACCTTTTTTTCCATCAATTTTTGCCTGCTCTAAAGCAATGTCTACCGTTGCCTTAATTTCATCTGGATGATGCGCATAATCAGTGTACAACCCATCAACCAATTTCTCAAACCTCCGCCCCACCCCTGGAAAATCATTCAGAATTTCTATAAACCTTTCCGTCAATTCTTTGTGGGGCACCCCACGCCCATTCATGCTCCATATATCACACAGCGCCGCCAAAGCCAACTTTGCATCATCACGTCGTACTTTGCCCGCCAAACGAAATTCCGCCCCGTTTATCGCATCCAAAATACGTTCGTATACTCCACCCGATAGTATCGAACCATCACTCGTATTTTTTAAAACTATCTCGCTCTGTTCTTCAAATTTCTGAAACGCCGCTACATAATCCCCTTGACTCGGATAAATATCCGGATGATCATACGACACACTCGTAATCACTGCAAGCCATGGATGATACTTCAAGAAATTTCGGTCATACTCGTCAGCCTCGTATACAAAAAACTTGTCACCAGGATGATATGCCCCACTCTGCACAAATCCCAATGTTGTCCCCACTAAATATGCTACTGGCATTTTAGATTTCAGCGCTCCCCACACAATCATCGCAGTAGTTGTAGTTTTACCATGCGTACCAGCCACCGCCACCATCTTAAGTCCCAATTTTTCTACCAAAAAAGCCGTTAAGTCATCTCGTTTGGAACATTTTATTCCTGCCTCACGAGCAATCACAAGCTCTGGATGATTTTCCGGCAATGCAGAAGTATAAGCAAACCAATCAAGCCCATTCAGATGCTTTTTTAAAAACTCACCGTCCTGTTCACCAATGTAAACCTCTATCCCAGCAGCAATCAATTCGTCATAAATTGCCCCTTTATGCAAATCCGAGCCACACACTTCGTACCCAGCTTGCTTTGCCATTAATGCTAATGGACCCATTCCTGTCCCAGATATACCAGATATATATATTTTCATTTTAACACCTCCATTTCTCGACTACCATCGTCATTATATCTTATATTAATAATAATATGGTCTTTTGGCAATAGTTCTTTTATCGAATCAGACCACTCGATAACTATAACATTATTTCTATTTTTTAAACTTTCTGTCAATTCATCAAGCATTAAACCCGGCTCGTTTAAACGATAAAAATCATAGTGCATCAAAGTTCTTCCGTCTGGGCAAGCATAAGACTTTGAAATTGTAAAACTCGGGCTCGTCACCGGCTCCATTACACCCAACCCTTGTGCTAACCCTCTTACAAAAGTCGTTTTTCCTACTCCGACATCACCAACCAGTTCAATCACACCCTGTGCATCGGCTGCCATTATCTTACCCGCTTCAAGCATCTCTTGTTCTGATTTGATTTTCATTATATAATATATTATACCATGAAATTATACTTAGACACGTCAAGCGATACCGTCACTCTAAAACTAGATAATCAAGCTTATAAGTATTTTTTTGGCCACGATATGGCTGAAAAACTTCTTCAATTCATTCACGAGAAGCTTAAAGAAAACGGCAAAGATTGGCACGATATTACTGAAATTGAATTTATGTCCGGCCCTGGCTCTTTTACCGGCCTCAGAATTGGCGCAACCATTGTTAATACCATAGCAAGTGAGCTAAATGTTCCACTCTACGACCACCACGGCAACAAACACAAACAAATCATTCCAGAATACAATCGCCCAGCCAACATTACTACTCCCCGCAAATAACAATCAACCTAACGTTTCTTCCAGGCTCTTAGCCCAACCGACACCGCAAGTATTGCCACTACCGCAAATACGCCCACTACCATCACCTGCACTGTCACTGCAGTTTTGAGAGCGCGACCCCGATTGGGCTTTACCGTCAAGCTCTCCCCTAAAGGCGCCACATACGATGGGTTTGATGGATCGTATGCTATCTCCATCCCATCACTAGGTTCAGAAACATTTGCAATCGTAGTATTTGTAATATTGGGCACCATATTAACCAGTGCAATATTAAACACTGAATCAGTACCGCTATCCCTGTCTGCATGATACACCCGAATCACTGCAGATCCACCCTCTTCAAGTTTTACTCCAGCAAAAGCAAAATTGCCATTTATGCCAGAATAAACTTCCCCAGTATTTCTAATTTCAAAAGCTGCCTTCATTGCTTCATGAATTCCACCCAAATCAATCACCAACTTATTATCCACAAACACCCATGTATCATCGTCCGCTGTTATTTCAAACCTTTCGCTTCCGTTCATTAACACCTGAATTGGCACACCCAAATTTGCCGTAAATAGGTGATTATGCCCATCGTTATTTACGCTCTCATTACGTGGCATCCATTCACCCTCTGTTGCACTCATTGTTAAAGCGTCCAAAGGATAGAATGCATTATTTTCATACTTAAGGCTTGCCGTCTTAGCATCATAAATCAAATTAATCGTGCTACCATAGCTCTTGCTCTTCCCATCTACCTGCGAAAACCATCGCGAAAAATCATACTTGATACCACGATTCGTCATCACTTCACCACCAACCGCAACTGGCAAAAATTCAGAACTTAATTCACCACCCACAATTTCCTCTTCAAGCACAAAATTCTGATATCCACACTCACTCCACTCGAACTGACGCCCATCCGCAACATGAGCCACAGAACTATATAAGTCCACACAGTCGTCCATTTTTTGATCATAATACAAAATAGGCACCGTCACCGATGCTTCATTTTCTACATTTGCGCTGGCTAGGATTACATCAGCCTGACTTTTAGTCATCTCCACCGCTAATTCCTCTACCGATTGCGACATTTGCGCCACCCCCGCTATCATACCCACCACGCTCGCACCAATTACGAGTAGGCTTATAATAAAACCTAAATTTCTTACTTTCATAATTCCATTATACAACAAAAAAACAAAAACATATACTTTTTTACCCCAATTTGAATCTTAAAGAATGATTAATCAATTATCTGATCAATAATACCATACTTCAGTGCTTCTTCCGCACTCATCCAATTATCACGGTCCATGTCTTTTTCAACTTGAGCTAGACTTTTGCCAGTATTCTTAGCAAATATTTCCGCAAGGCGCTTTTTTAAGAAGACACCTTCCCTCAGCATGATTTCCTGATCTGTAATTTTTCCCTCTGTTCCAGATGACGGTTGATGAATCATGATTCTAGAATTCGGCAAACAATATCTCTTACCCTTTGTCCCACACGATAACAACATTGCGCCCATAGAAGCTTGTAGCCCAATTCCAATTGTCTCCACATCCGGTTTAATATAATTCATCGTGTCAATTATAGCAAGACCATCATAGACCGAACCGCCAGGTGAATTTATATATAGTTTAATATCTTTCTTCGGATCTTCATGCGCCAAAAACAATAATTGCGCCACCACCAAATTTGCCGTATGCGCATTTACATCTTCACCCAAAAATATGATTCGGTCATTCAAAAGTCGCGAATAGATATCATATGCTCTCTCGCCTTTATTTGTTTCTTCGATTACAGTTGGCACCAAATAATCTTTCATATTACTCCTTTACTATTTTAATCTTTCCATTTACCAATTTTACAAGCGGTATATCACCCTTCTTAAATTCCTCTGCAATTATTGCTTCCGATAGCAACGACTCAACCTCATCTTCTATACAGCGACGAAGTGGTCTTGCCCCATTCTTCGGATCAAACCCTTTATCAATCAAATATTTCTTTGCTTTCTCGTCTACGCGAATACCAATCCCCTTTGCCGCCAAACGCGACTTCAAATCATCAATCAAATTATCGAAAATCTTTTCAACGTCTTTCCTTGTTAAAGCATGGAACACTTCGATATCATCCAAACGGTTGATCAACTCTGGTCGCATAATCTTTCTCAGAGCCCTCATCGCATATTCCTTATTCTCCTCATATTCCTGTTCCAACGCTTTTTTATCCTTTGCAGTTTTTGCTGCAAACCCAAGTTCAGTCTCACGGAACATATCCGCCGATCCTAAGTTAGATGTCAAAATCACAATCGTGTTATTGAATTTGATTTTATTACCTTGCCCATCAGTGAGTACACCATCTTCCAAAATTTGCAACAACAAATTAAACACATCCGGGTGCGCCTTTTCGATTTCGTCAAATAAAATCACCGAATATGGTTTACGTCGCACCGCTTCGGTTAATTTACCTCCATCGTCATATCCAACATATCCTGCCGGTGCACCCACCAACCGTGACACGTTATGCTTTTCGCCGAACTCGCTCATGTCAATTTTAACCAATGCGTTTTCCCCACCAAATACCTCACGCGCAATCACTCGTGCAAGCTCAGTTTTGCCTACGCCTGTTGGACCCATGAACAAGAACGAACCAATCGGCCGACGTGAATCCGTAATTCCACTTCGTCCACGTCGAATTGCCTTTGCTACCGCCCTCACGGCATCATCTTGACCAATAATAGATTTCTTTAATTCATCCTCCAACCCAAGCAACATCTTCATTTCCGACCCATGCACCTTAGATACTGGAATACCAGTTTTTAATGACACCGCGGTCGCCAAGTTTTCTTCCGTCAGTTTTGGATGCTCTTGTTTTGCTACACCCTTCTTTTCCAATTTCTTAATCTCTTGTTCGAGTTTGGCTAATTCAGTTTTCAAATTCGCCGCTTTTTCAAAATCTTCCGCTTCCGCCGCGGTTGTTATTTTCTCTTCCAATGTGGCACGTTCAATTTTCATCTTTTTATATTTACTGCCACCTTTTTTATCTGCCGCTACTTTGCAAATCGCCGAAGCCTCATCAATCACATCTATTACCTTGTCTGGCATAAATCTATCATTAATATATCTCTGGCTCATTGTAATTGCTGTTTCCAACATCGCATCAGGAATCACCACGCCATGGTGTTTTTCATAATGCTTCTTTATTCCCTTCAAAATTCGCAAAGTTACCGCATTAGACGGCTCTTCTACCATCACAGTCTGGAATCTACGCGAAAGCGCCTTATCCTTTTCAATCGTTTTACGATATTCATCTAAGGTCGTCGCACCAATCAAATTAATCGAATTGCGCGCAAGCGCTGGTTTCAATATATTTGCCGCATCCATCGAGCCCTCGCCGGATCCAGCACCACAAAGCAAATGTATTTCATCAATAAACAACAGTACCGTATCATCCGAAGTCGCCTCATCAACTACTCCTTTAATCCGCTCCTCAAATTCACCACGGAATTTCGTGCCCGCAACCAGTCCAGATAAATCCACCTGATAAATATGTTTACCGATTAAATTGCCTGGTACTTCATTTTTTACAATCCGCATTGCCAGCCCCTCAACGATTGCTGTTTTGCCCACACCAGCTTCACCAATCAAGACTGGATTAGATTTAGTACGCCGTGAAAGCACCGTCACCACACGTTCAATTTCGTTTTCGCGCCCGATCACCGTATCGAGTCGTCCTTCACGTGCTTCTTCCGTTAAATCTTTACCGTACTTTTTCAAAAACTTAAAACCAGATTTTTTAATATATTTAGCTTTCTCAGCCTCAGTTTGCTCATCTTTAGTCTGTTTTTCTACTAAAGTATCGATTTCATTCAATAATTTTTCTGTATCCACATCAAGCCCATGCAAAATAAGAGATGCCCTTGAATTTGGTTGGCTTAGTAAAGCATACAATATATGTTCAGTGCCAATTACACTGAGCCCTTGTTCTTTTACGTAATTTTGCGCCATCCTAAAAGTTAGAATCACTGCTTCAGATAATGACATCATCGCCATATCGGAGGGAGCCGCTACCTCCACGGCCACCTTATTGAGCGATTTTTCGACATCATCGACCGTCACACCCGCCTCGCGTAACATTGTTGCTGCTGTCGAAGTATCCATTGCAAGAACCCCCATCAAAAGATGTTCGGTTCCCATATAACCATTATTATATCTTTTTGCATAAAAATCCGACTTCTGCAAAGCAAACCTTGCATTTTCAGACAGTCTAGACATAATTTCACTAAATTCTGCTTGCATACCCCTAGTATAGCAAATTAGCACTCGTAGGTCAAGAGTGCTAATACACTCTAATTATGCATTTTCTAACCATCAAACAAAAATATGATAAAATTATACTTAGTGGGCCTATATATCATAATATGGAGTCATTATGCTGAAGATCAAACACCAAAAAAAAGATCCTATCATTCCACCACTTAGTGTTTCAGCACTCTTCAATTTATCTAGTTTTCGACATTGGAACGATGTAGTAATCAATCAAAAAGAATTTGATTTCACCCGTCGCGAGCTCAAACAAGACCGCAAAGTTCTTGCCAAAGCTTTTCTTGCCCTCGGCATCAAAAAAGGAGACATCATTACTGTTGCCACCAGCCGCAGTATGTATGAAAACGTTTTAATTTTCCTCGCAGCCAACAAAATCGGCGCCCTCGTTAGCTATTTTGATGAAAAAAATTCCCGCGACACTATCCTTCATTATTTAGATGAATTCAAATCACCACTCCTTATCACTTATAAATATGGCCCTAAACGTATCAAAGAAATCAAACAAAATGCCAAATCTGTCAAACATGTTATCAATCTGGATGGCGAAATGATTCGTCTTGGCGATATTGATGACACCCAAACCGACATTATTGAAATGTCTGCCCTAGACGGCATGTGGGTCGGCAAACAAAAAATTACCAAAATCGCCGACGCATATCACGGTCATATTCCCAAAAATATCTTTGGTGGAAACAACGAAGCTCTTATTACTTTTACTTCTGGCTCTACTTCTGGGCCTAAACCAATGGTTTTCACCAACAAAGCCCTCATCGCCGCCGCCCTCTTTAGTAAAGCCGCCTCCGGCATCAAGATGTGGGACAAAGAAGTCACCAATTGGTTTTCTTTTGTAAAATTCGATTGCCCTTACGGTCTTTGGACTTCTACCATGACACCCATTATCGGTGGCAGCAAGGTTACGCTCACTCCAGATATTGACGAGACCAACCTTGCCTACTACCTTAGCAAAGACATCAGTGTCGTTCAAGCCGTACCACTACTTTTTGAAACGTTGCCAAAAGTTCTACCCAAAGACATTGATCTTTCGTCAGTCAAAATGTGCATCTCGGGCGGCGAAAGGCTAGAAAAACGTGCCTCGCTTGAAATCGCCGATTTTTTCAAAGCTCATGGTGCCACAGTTAAGATGTGTAACGGTTACGGCGTAGGTGAATGCCTTGGCTCAATCACCGTAGCAGTTGGTTCAACCTACCATCCAGACACCGTCGGGCGCGTCGTACCGGGAGCTCATGTCGCCGTACTTGATCCCGAAACCGGCGACGAACTTGGCTTCGGCCAAACCGGACTATTACACGTCACTGGCAAGCATCTTCTCAGTCGCTACTATAATCGCCCCGAGCTCACCGAAGAAAAATTTAAAACTATCAAAGGGCGCAAGTTTGTCAACACCGGCGATCTCGCAGCTGTAACCGAAACTGGCTTCGTCAACCTCGTAGGACGAGCCACATTTTTTATTAACAGCCTTCCAGACAAAGTCTATTATGAAGTCGTTCGTGCCGCCGTTGCTAAATCTGATTTGGTAAGTAAATGTTACGTAGTCAAAGGTCCTGACAAAAAACTACGTTACGCCGCTTATGCCTTTGTTGTCACAAGAAAAGGAGTTGCCCACAACAATGAAACACGACGTCAAATTGTCAAAGATTCTACCGAGCCGTTTTATATCGGTAAACGCCGTGTCATTCTTAAATCGTATGAAATACCTCGCAAGGTTATTTTTCTAGACGACTTACCACTTACCAGAGCCAACAAAACAGATTTTAGAAAACTTGAAAAAATGGCCAGCGAATTTGGCGATAAGCACGCCTGATACACTGACCATTTTTATTCTATCCACAAACTACATTATTTGCGTGTAACCAACCTTCCACTGAGCCACCATCAAGATAATTGCCTTTCGTGGTTGCAATTTTCATCTTACCGCCCTCACGGATAAATTCGTCAATCGGATCAGTCACCATGTATTCCTGGTCCATTGGCCCGAAATCATTTTCGTTCACATATTTCACAATCTTCTTTAACAAATCCGGCGTCATCACATATTTCGAAACATTAATCAAATTTGACGGCGCTTCTTCTGGCTTTGGTTTTTCAATTACACCAACCAAATTACCATCTTTAGCCGAAAGTACACCATATTTTTCAACTTCATTCTTATCAATCTCCACACCAAGAATTGCTGAATTTTTGCCATCCGACGCCTTTACTAAAGCTTCTGCTGCCGTTTCTCCTCCAGGATTCCAAATAAAGTCATCGCCCATAAACACTAGCACTGGCTCTTCGATTTTAAATTCTTCTACAGCCATCGCAATTGGTACCGCCGTACCGTATTTCGCAGATGGGTCTTGCGCCACATAATGGATATGCACATTTTCTGGCAAAGTTTTAGCTTTTTCTAATTTATCAGATTTACCTCTATCAACCAAATACCGATTCAGGGCTAAGTTATCTTGATAAAAGGCCCTCACCTGGCAAGGCTCAGTATTTGATACCACCATATAAATATCCTCAACGCCAGCCTTTATTAAATCCTGCACCGAATAATCCACCAAGGGCCTGTTCCCTACTGGCAACATTGATTTCTCGACTACCTTTGTAATCGGCAATCTTCGCGTCCCCCATCCTGCCACCGGAATAATTGCCTTTGTAATTTTTGCGCTCATATTAAATCCTCGCTAAATTTTATACCCCTATTATATCATACTCTACTAGGGGCTACACTAGCCTAATTAATGGCTCTTCCCATTCATCCGGATAGTCACTAAAGCCAAGTAATAACGCCACAGTTGCCGCAATGTCCTCTAAAGAAGGCGGCAACATCGAATCATTTAAAGTATATAGTTCGCGATTTTTAGTGTTATCGTAAAAAATACATGGCACTTTATTCAATGTATGAGCGGTTTTCGGAGAGCCATCAGGATTCAATAGTTCTTCGGCATTACCATGATCCGACGTGATTATCAACATTCCTCCAAGTTTATCAACCGCATCCGCTATTCGCGCCAAAGATAAATCAACTGCTTCCATCGCTAATGTAGTCGCATTTATATCTGCCGTGTGCCCCAGCATATCACCATTCGGAAAATTCAAACGCACAAATTTATAATTTGGCATTCTTTCAATTACAGCATCCGTTATCTCTGCGGCCTTCATCCATGGCCGCGTCGTATAAGCGTCCGAATCAGTTTCAATTTCCAAAAAATCTTCACCTGGTGCTCGTATATAGCTATTTCCATTAAAATAATACGTAACATGCCCATATTTCACTGTTTCCGAGACTGCAAATTCCGATACTCCTTTTCTTCCTAAAAACCAATTCAAAGTTTTGTCGATTTTAATCGGTTCCACTAGCTTATGCTCCGGCACATGTGTATCAGAATTGTATTCTGTCATCCCCACAAAATAAACGTCTTCTGGCGTATACATACCACGATTAAAATACGGAAAAGCCACTTCCGTAAACGCTCTTGCAACTTCAATCGCCCTATCTTTCCGAAAATCAAAATATATTAAAGTATCACCTTTTTTTATTGTGCCTACTGGTTGGTCGTTGTCGTCTACCACCACAAAAGCCGGCAAATCTTGATCCTGTATACCTGGTTTAATCCTTCTAAGTACCTGAATTGCCTCTTCCGGCGATTTAAAATAATAATCCGCTCGCCCATTCACCATCATATCCCAACCACGCGCCACCACTTGCCAATCATTTTCATATCGGTCAGCAATCGTCGTTTGCCTTCCTCCGCCAGAAGCAATTCTAATATCAGCCCCCGGGAATTTCTTCACAAATTCCTTAAAACGCATAATATATTTCGGCTCAGATTGTGGAGGCACATCACGTCCATCAAAAACTGCATGCACACGCATCCGCCGCACACCTTCCAAATATGCCTGCTCTATCATTTGTTCCAAATGTGAAATATGGCTATGTGCTCCACCATCAGAAAAAATTCCTGCAAAATGCAGCGTAGCAGAATCGTCACCATCAATTACTCTACTAATCGCCGTCTCCCAAGTTTTCGTTTTAAATACTACTCCACTTTTAAAAGCTTCATTTACTCTGACTGAATCTTGCTTAATCGCCCGTCCAGCCCCCATCGTATTATGCCCAACCTCCGAATTACCAGCCTGGCCAGGCTCTACGCCTACCGCTTCACCCGAAGCGTCCAACGCCACATGCAAATAGTCTTTTACTGTTCGCGCCAAAAAAGGTGTTCTCGCGCGACTTACTGCATTTCCAGGAGAATTCGGTGTAAGCCCCACGCCATCAAGAATCGCCAAAACAATCGGCCCATCATACGACAGTTCATTCATGACCTAATTTTACCACAAAAAACAGCCCTTATAAAGGGCTGTTTTTGGTAGGTAGCTTATATCGAGAATAAGCAAAGAACCACTATATTAACTATAGCAATCACTGCAACGACTCGAATTGCCCACTTAAACCAAGTTGAGTAATCAACCTTAGCAAGCGCAAGGCCACCCATGATTGCACCACAAGTTGGCGTAATTAAATTGACCAAACCATTCGCCGCCACAATCGTCATTGCTGCCACGTTAGTACTATAGCCAAGCGTCGCTGCCACTGGCGCGATAATTGGCGTAGACAAAGTAGCAAGACCGGAAGACGAAGGCACAAGTACGGATAATACAATATGTAACAAATAGTTTAGTGGCACAAATGCCATTTCTGGCAATGATGCCAAGCCATTTGCCGCATTTACGATGATGAAGCTGTCCATTGCAGTTTCAGCCATCAAGACCGAAGCACCACGTGCCACTGCAATAACCAACGCAACACCAATCATATCGTCAGCACCATCAACAAAGGCATCCACAAATCCATGTTCACCCTGGCGATTGATAATTGCAATCAAAATTGCACAGAGCAAGAACCAAAGTGCAGCTTCATAGAACCACCAGTTACCCAGTGACGAACCAGTCAACCACCCGGTCCACGAATCAAAGAATGTAATTCCAAATTCGCCCCATGGCACAAAGCCAACAATCATTACCAAGAAAGTAATTGCAAAGATAACGAGTGTTGCAATTTGCTTGCCTGATAATTTATCAACCTCATTTTGGCTCTTCAAAAACTTACCGTAAGCTTTCTCCGCAGCAGCTTGTTCACGTAAGCTCAAGAATGTCGAGCCCTTATCGCGTTGCACTTTCTTTGCGTAACGGATAATAAAGAACGCTGCAATCGCCAAAGTCGTCAACCACAATACAATTGCAATTAATATGATCGTACCTTGGTTATATTCAATTCCTGCATCTTTCATTGCAGATAATGCTACACCGGTAGCAAATGGGTTAATCGTAGAACCAAGTACACCTGAACCCGCACCAAGCAAAATCGTTGCTACGCCTACCAGTGGATCAAGCCCAGCTGCAAACATTGTTGCCGCAATCAAAACATAGAAACCTACGCTCTCCTCAAGGAACCCATAAGTAGTACCAAGTATCGAGAAAATAAACATCAAAAGTACAATTAACAAGTATTCCTTGCCATGCAACTTTTGCACCAACAGTTTGATGCCAGTCTCTAATGCCTTAGTCCTAGCCACTACTGCAAGCAAACCACCAAGCATCATGATAAAGATACATACGTCAATTGCATCAGCAAAGCCAAGGATTGGTGACATCAAAATTTGATATAGCTCCGCCCCCTCTACACCGGACCCCTCAACTATCGCACAGCCATCTTCACCATAAACCTCTTCACAGGCTTCGAGCGTATCAAATTCTTCAGCCTTCGTCATTTCAGGCGAAACTATTAGCGTACCATCAGTAGCTACTTCTAAGCCACCTTTTAATTCTGGTGTTCCTTCGACAACTTTATCTAATAGATCACCATCAGTCGTTTGTGTCTCAGTCTCAAGCAAGGCTTCATCAACCAAAGCCTCATCCAACGATGAATCCGTATCGGATGCTTCTAATTCTGCACCTTCAGTTGTGACCTCTACTGGAGTTTCACCCTCCCACTCTCCAGGACCGACTTCAACACTTGACTCTTCTTCTTCAGAGGTTGCCACCGTATATTTTGCTTTTGGCAATAAGTGTGAGCAAATCCCAAGAAGAATGATAAGAATCATAATAATCGAATACGCCGAGAGCATCGCACGTGTTCGTTTCTTACTTCGATTTTTCTTCCTAAACATTTTACCTTTCCTTTATATTAGTATTAATAGCTATTCACAATCTACACTCTACCGTCTATAGATCCTCCCTTACAAGCGCCATACTCATACAATGTGACCCGCCACGACCTCGCGAGAGCTCAGAACTTGGCACCTCAATTACTTTCACGCCATGTTTTCTCAAAGCTTCATTTGTTACAAAATTTCTATCATACGCAACTACAACACCCGGGCGAATGCACAACAAATTCACACCATCACTCCATTGTTCACGCTCTGCATCGATTCTTCGTCCATTACCGCATTTAATCAACTCGACACGATTTAAATGCAAATATTTTTCCAGAATCTTCTGTAAGCTTTGATGAATCTCAACGATTTCAATCTCACCACCACGTCCTGCGGAAATTTCATAAACAGTTGAAATGTCCATGATGGCATCCTGCACCGCAAATTTATCTACATCCACTTGCGTCATCACCGTATCAAGATGCATAAAGCTTCTTTCATCCGGAATATCAATTGCGAGTACATACTTAAAGTTATTTGATTTATCTTTAAACAACCGTCGTGCAAAATTCGCAATTGCATCTGGTTCTGTTCTTTGTGAAATACCGATCGCTACGACTTCACTTGACAATACTTCAATATCGCCACCTTCAATACAATAGGGCTCACTTCTATCATAATAAAGTTTTGTATCATTATAGAATGGATGATATTTATAAACATATTCCATAAATATTGATTCGCGCGTCCTTGTCACCGACCACATCCGATGGAGTGTTGCACCATGCCCGACTGTAGCCATTGGATCACGTTGAAACAAAATATTTGGAATTGGGTCAATTATCATTCTGCCAGTATCACGCGTTGCATAAAAACCAGAAATTGAACCGAGCTTCTTCAGTTCCGAAATATCAATCCCCGCAATGCATTTTCGCACCATATCACGAGTATCTTTAAACGAATTTAAATATTCAAAACAATGCTTTACAACTTTTGGCGAAGTCACTCCGGCCTCAGCAATAAATTGTTCCAAGAATTTTCTTCGTACCGTTCTGCCCCCAGACTCAATCGCTTCAGCCGCCAAATCAACAATATAAACCACTTCAACCCCCTCTGCACGCAACGCATTTGTGTAAGCATCATGTTCCTGCTGTGCAATTTTAAGGTATGGAATATCATCAAACAACAATCTTTCCAAAGTGTTTGGAGTTAAATTCAAAAATTCATCTCCCGGCCGATGCATCAACACTTTCTTAAGCGTTCCGATTTCACTAAAATTGTTAATTGAATTTTTCATTTACCTCCTTATTTATCCTTTAATGTTAAATACATTACTGCTTTAATTGTGTGCATACGATTCTCTGCTTCATCCATCACCGCCGACCTTTCACTGTTAAATACTTCGTCGGTCACCTCCATCTCAGAAATACCAAATTTCTCGTATACATCCTTTGCCGTGCTCGTATTCAAATCATGGAACGATGGCAGACAATGTAGGAAAATCGTTTCTGGCTTTGCGCTTTTCATCATCTCCATAGTCACCTGATATGGCTGCAATAGCAAAATTCTTTCACCCCATTTTTCTTTATCCTCCCCCATTGATAACCATACGTCAGCATAAATTGCATCTGCTGTACCCTTCAAGGTATTCACGTCATCCGTGATTGTAATTTCCGCGCCTGACTTTTCTGCTTCCAGCTGACATGCTGCAATAATCTCATCAGAAGGCTTCAGCTCTTTTGGCCCACAGGCAATATAATTTACACCCATTTTTGCACTCATCATCATCAGAGAATTTGATACGTTATTACGCGTGTCACCCACAAAGGCCAATGTCTTACCATGTAAATCTCCGAGCCTTTCTTCCATCGTCATAAAATCCGCCAACGCTTGCGTTGGATGGCAAGAATCCGTTAATCCGTTCCAAACTGGTACGTTAGAATACTCTGCCAAAGTGTTAACAGTTTCTTGTTTAAAACCGCGGAATTCAATTCCATCATAAAAACGCGCCAAAACCTGCGCCGTATCCGCCACAGATTCCTTATGCCCCATCTGTGAACCAGTCGGATCAAGATAAGTCACGCCCATACCCAAATCATATCCTGCCACTTCGAAAGCACACCGCGTCCGAGTTGAAGTTTTTTCAAACACGATCACAATATTTTTATCAGGAAAACACTTATGGTTCTTCCGTTCATGTTTCAATTTCTTGAATGCTTTTGAAACGTCAAGCATGTAGCGTAGCTCTTCAGCGCTAAAATCTTGTATCTTTAAAAAATCCTTTCCTGTAAAATCCATACACATGTGCCCTTTTATATATAACCATTATACAAAAAAACATAAGAATTTTCAATAAAAACATTATTTTTTCGTTCCTTACAAAACTTTATCCAAAAATTCTTGCACTCGTTTCGTCTCCGGATGATCAAAAAATCTTTCCGGTGAAGCTTCTTCAATTATTCTGCCTTTATCAATAAAAACAATTCGCGACGCGATTTCTTTGGCGAATCCCATTTCGTGTGTCACAATCATAATCGTCATTCCGTTATTGGCTAGCTCGCGAATCAAATCCAACACATCACCAATTGATTCCGGATCAAGTGCCGAAGTTGGCTCATCAAACAACAAAATCTCCGGTTCCATCATCATTGCTCGAATAATTGCAATTCTCTGTTTTTGTCCACCAGACAAACTTGCTGGATACACATCTGCTTTATTCGTCAAGCCAATATGCCTCAACAAATCCAAAGCCTTTCTCACCGCCGCATCATAATCCATCACTTTGAGCGTTACCGGCGCCAAAGTCAAATTATCCATTACCGTAAGATTATTAATCAAATTAAAATGCTGAAACACCATCCCTACATCTTCGCGAATTTTCCGAATATTCTTATCTGTCACCAACATACCATTAAAATAAATCTCACCCGACGTCGGCTCCTCCATCCGGTTTATGCAACGAAGAAACGTCGATTTACCAGATCCACTCGGACCCAATACTACCACCCTTTCACCTTTTTTTAATGAAAAATCAATCCCGCGCAAAACCGAATTTTCACCAAAGCTCTTCCTTAAATTCATAATTTGCAGTATCGGCGTGTTGTCTGCCATCTTTTTTTTACCCATTCTAACTCCTCCTATCACTCTTTCTAAGCCTTTTCTCAAATCTTCCCACCACAAAAGTAATCAGGTATATCGTGACTAAATAGAACAACGCCGCTGTAAACATTGGCACAATGTAGCTTGCCATGTTTTGCCCCGACCCAATATCTTTCGCCGCCATATTAAGATCGTACATTCCTACCATGCTTACGATTGCTGTCTCTTTAATCACGGTCGTTATTTCGTTGCCGAGTGCTGGAATTATATTTTTAATTGCTTGTGGTGCAATTATTTTCCGAAAAATTGTAAAATTAGACAAACCCAGCGCCAATCCAGCTTCCCGTTGTCCGCTATCTACCGACAATATTCCGCCACGAATTATCTCCGAAGTGTAAGCTGCCGAGTTAAAACCAAATGCAAGCACCGCCGTTATTATTTCGGGGAAATCTCTAATCGCAAAAATCACAAAAAACATAATAAATAATTGCAATGCCATTGGTGTGCCACGAATTACGGCCACATACAAGTTGCAAATAAACTTTGGTATTTTGTTCCATTTAGATGGTTTTGCCGTCTGTATTAAAGCAATTACCGTCCCTAATAAAAAACCCAGCACAATCGCAAAAAACGAAATCTGCAACGTCAACAAAAAACCATGCAAAAGCGAATCAATATACTCCGGCGTGCTAAATAGTTCGACTATTTTGCCCCAAAAATCACCCATTTACCTCCTTTATATTTTTATTACTCATCAATCTCCTCCGCAAGTCCCATATATTTAATTACCAATCGGTCGATTTGAGAAATTCCCTTCGGATCTTTTTCAATCATCTCTGCAAGTACTTCATTGAACGCTTCCAAAAGCTCCGGGTGATTTTTGTTTACCGCAATTGCATATGACTCCTCCACCGCCTCATCCTCTTCAATACTTTCGCCTTCGTAATATAGCGGCGCCGATGCCAAATTTGGATTCTTCCCCACAATAAATTCTGCCGCCAACTCATCCGCAATCACTACGTCCACCATATGTGATTCTATTGCATCAGACGCCAATTGATGTGAATCCAGACCTTTTAATTCCGTCTTTGTATCTTTCAAAACCCCGTCAGTTATTTCATCCGACGAAAACAAATAACCAGTACTCCCCATCTGCGAACCAAGTTTTTTGCCTGCAAGCATATCCCAGGTAATATGACCATTTCTAAGCTCAACTTGCCAATTTTTACTATAAATAACATACTGCGTAGATGTATAATACGGAATGCTAAAATCAACTTTTTTAAGCCGCGCCGGGGTAATTGTTAAACCCGCCGCACCCGCATCTGCTATCTTTCCCGCTTCAACATTATCGATAATAACATCAAACTCAACATTTTTAAGACTTATTGTCTTATTCATTCTTTCAGCCACTCGATTGATAATTTCGACATCTACACCTACAATCTCCCGTCCATCATAAAATTCAAACGGCGCAAAAAAAGCATTGGTCTCCACGATATAATCAGACATCCGGATATTACTCGCAAAAAACCACCCGCTCGCACATATCATAGCAATAATCAATAGCACCACAACCGTTTCAGCCATCGGAAACTTTTTGTGATATTTCTTTTTTACCATAAGCTTATTATATCACACACTATGCCAACAATTTTTTAAGCTCATTTTTATATGCTCCCACACCCGGCTGGTCAAACGGATTCACGCCAAATAGTTTTGCGGACACCGCACACGCCGTCTCGAAAAACTGAATCAATTCGCCAAATCCACGCTCGTCAAATGACGACACCGTTATTTCCAAGACCGGTATTCCTCCACTCGCATGCGCCATCTTCACCGCCGTCACCATTTTCGCATTCATTTCATCAGTCGGATAATTAATAATTGTTTCAAACAAATTCCGTCTCCCATCCTGCATAAACTGCCCCAGCGAATGCAAATCAGTCGAATAAATCACCGAATCCGGCAAAATACCTTGATGATTCTTCCCCTCACTTTCGCCGAACAATTGTTTTAACCACTCATTAAAAAATAACGTTGCCGGTTCAGAACTAGCAAATACCTCCGTGTCATAACCTCGTGCACCTAAATTATAGCGCATCCACGCATACTGCACCGCCGGGTTTTTTATTGTAATTTCTTCGATCTCATCAGGGGTAGCAGACTCACCATTTAACACCTCGACCGGGATTTTCTTTACAAAATCCGCTGCACCAGCGAGTAATAAATCAATATCAACTCCTGCCGCTGCTAGTGGCAAAAGCCCTACCGCCGTCAATACTGAGTACCTTCCACCCACATTATCCGGCACCACAAATCTAGTGTACCCATTCGCCACCGCCTCATCATGCAAAGTGCCAGTCTCTGCATCCGTCGTCGCATAAATCCGTGCATACGCTTCCTCAATACCATATTTTTCAATCAATTTTTTCTTAAACGCGTCAAACGCCACCGCTGGCTCCAAAGTTGTACCGGATTTCGAAATCATGTTAATCGAAAAGTCTCTATCGCCTACCTGGTTCAAAGCATAGTCTAACTCTCGCCGGCTTAAAGAATTGCCAGCAAATATTATTTCCACCCCACTTTGCGGACGCAAAGCTTCAATTAAAGCCCTATGTCCCAAATACGAACCACCAATTCCGATGCACACCAAAACTTCTGCTTCTTCTTGAATCTTCTTTGCAGTATTCTTGATATTCGTTAATTCCTCCATATCCACTCGAACCGGCAAATCAAACCACCCGCCCATTGGGTCATGATAAATCTCTGTCAAAATACCTTTCGCACGTCCTTCATCAACCTGCGAATCGAAATTAATCCCTATCATTTACCTCCTAACTTTTAACTATCGTTCCAGCCTTGCCGGCTAAAGCTTGCGCCAAGTTATCTATATCTGTGATAATACTGGTACGATTCCTCTTTGCAAAACTCACCGCCGCCTGTACTTTTGGCAACATCGAACCTGCCGCAAAATAACCATATTTCACCAACCCATCAAGTTCTTTTGCTGAAATTTCCGTTAATGCCCGCTGGTCTTTCAAACCAAAATTTATAAATACATTTGGCACTGCCGTCACACTCACAAAAATATCCGCCTTGACCAGTTCTGCCAACCGTTCTGCCGCCAAATCTTTATCAATTACCGCATCCACACCTTTTAATCGCTTCAAAAGCTTCGTCCGATATACCGGGATTCCTCCCCCACCCACAGCGATCACAATTACGCCTTCTTCAACCAACTCATTAATCGCTCTTTTCTCCACAATATCAATTGGTTTTGGCGAGGCAACTACGCGACGCCAACCCCGTCCTGCGTCTTCTTTTACTGTCCAGTGATTTTTCAAAGCCAGCTTCTTTGCCTCCGCTGCTGTATAAAACTCCCCAATTGGTTTAGTTGGATTTTTAAAAGCTGGATCATCCTTATCTACTACTACCTGCGTCACAATCGTAGCAACCTTTGGTCTTTTCCCCTCTTTAATAAATGCATTGCTAATGGCTTGCGACAACCAATAGCCAATCTGCCCTTGGCTCATTGCGACCGCCGTTTCAAGTGGCATCGCCGGCGCTTTTTCCGTCGCCGCCGACTCCTCATGAATCATAATGTTCCCCACTTGTGGACCATTACCATGCGCCACAATTATTTCATATTTCTGCGACAAACTAGCAATTAACGCACCAATTTTTTCTGCAACTTTTTTCTGCGCCTCCGCCGTAGATTCACCTTTTTTTTGCAAGGCATTTCCACCAAGAGCTAATACAATTTTCTTCATACACCCATTATAGCACAAGCATCAAAAGCATTACAGCTAAGAACTTTTATTTCAAAATGCATCTCACAGAATTACCATAGTATCTGTAAGTACCTGAATCGCCAAAACTACTAGTTTGGGTAGAAAGAGAATAAAACCATATAGATTCTGAAGAATGCCTAGTTGAAGTCCACCACCGACCTTCCCTACCATATGGATTATACAAATCACCCTGTACAATATAAGAAGAAGAAGGTGTTCTAAAAGCAGTACGTAGATCACTATAATTATGATTGTAATATGTATCATATAACAACCAAAACTCTCCATCAGTAGTGTCACCCGTTGGCATACGCCAACCCTTAGGACAAACGTCCTCTGTAGCATTCCCGGAGCTAGGCTTAGAAGTTTTACCATTTCCGTAACAATAAGAGCCCGCACTAGCTGCACAATAATTGTAATATACACCAAACTTCCAGGTATTAGCATTTGCAAAAGTATCATTTTCATGGCTCGTTGTATCCTTATAGACCGAATTCACCAGTGGAGCAGAATAGCTATACGTATCTTGCGTCCAATCGGATAACGACAGTCCAGTCATAGGATACTTATCGGTTTCCTCGCCACCGCCATTTCTCAAATAATTTAGCGTTGTATTTGAAGCATTGGTATTATTGACATTAAGACTGTTTACTATCGTAGCATCCGTAAGATCCAAAGCTAAATTATCTAGCATCCAGCAGTTATTATCAGCTAGTTTTCGAACCATATAGGTACTACCATCACGAGAATCCGTCACCGTCTTAGCTGTAGTAGTACAAGTTGTCATAGTCTGCATACAAGATTCTGGATCATCCTCGCACTCTCCATAGCTAAACTTTCCATCTGCGTAAATTGTAGCTGCAGACTTAGGCATAGTGAAGGTTGTAGAAGCATTTGACGCATTACCAAACGTACCTGCAGTACCAGCCGTCTGACTCCATCCATTAAAGGCTGAATTTGAAGCTGGGGTAGCGGAAATACTAATACTTTGCCCCCAACGATATGTATTACCCGCACCAGACACACTTGATATATACGTAGTATTCCTATTAATAGTTAGTGCATAAGTATTCCTCGGAAAATCTAGGGACAAATATTGCGCCTCGGTGACGTTCGAAGCTGATACCGTCATAGCGGCATTACCATTATAATCAGTTACAGTCTTTGCATAAGAACAGTTGCCACCATACAAAACAGTCTCCGTGCCGTCAGTAGTATAATTGGCCGGATAACCACCATTTGCATTTTGAAGCTTAAATCGCTTAGTACAAGTTACAGTATTCCTCTCGATGGAAACGGTTTGATCCACATTAGCGGTAATGTTATTGTTTGTATAGCTAGCAGATTTATAGGTGGTAGAATCGAAATTAGAGATACTAGAAGTAGACCAAGAACATGCTTCGCCATAGCGTTTAGTAGTATTTACAGCAACCGTAGCGTTACCATAAGAACCATTAGCGGCCTGATATTTGTAACTAATCTTGCACGTAAAGGTATTTCTGTCTACGTTCACAGTTTGATCCACATTGGCAGTAATAGTAGTGCTGTAGCTAGCAGCTTTGTAAGTGGCATCGGCAGCCCTAGACCAACTACAAGTTTGGCCATATCTCATTGTAGAGTTAATGCCATTTGTGGCAGTAGCATAAGAACCGTTTGCATTTTGAAGTTGGTATTTAATGAGACAAGTGAAAGTATTGCGATAGAAATCAAGGCTTAATATTTGGGTAGTGGTAACGTTGGAAGCGCTCGTGGTTCCCTGTGCACCGTTAGCGGCCGTGCTGCTTCCTCTATAGTTAGTTACTGTTTTACTATAAGAACAGGTACCACCATAGTAGGCATTTACGCTGCCATCTGGAGTGTAGCTAGTCCAGGTACCATCGGCATTTTCTAGTTTGTATTGTTTGTTACAAGTTACTAGCTGTCTTGGTACACTCAATGAGATAGCTTGAGCAGATGTTACGTTAGATATTGAAGTCGAGGCAGCTTGGTGCGTAGTGGTAGCGGTCTTAGAATAAGTATAATTTGCACCATAAAGCACATCCACGGTACCATCTGAAGTGTAAGCAGACGGATAATTACCTGATGTGTCCTGGAGCCTATATTGCTTAGTTATTGTAACGGTTTTTCTCGGTATATTTAGCGAAACAGTTTGAGCAGATGTCACGTTAGATATTGAAGTCGAGGCAGCTTGGTGCGTAGTGGTAGCGGTCTTAGAATAAGTATAATTTGCACCATAAAGCACATCCACGGTACCATCTGAAGTGTAAGCAGACGGATAATTACCATCCGTACCTTGAAGTTTATATTGCTTAGTAACAGTAACGGTTTTTCTTGGTACATCTAGCGAGACGGTGGTGTCGTTCGTAATTGTGCCAGAAGTCTTAGAAGCAGACTGATGAGAAGTAGTAGCAGTCCTAGAATAGGTATAAGTAGAACCATAGAGGGCCGTGGCAGTACCATCCGCAGTGTAAGTAGATGGATAGTTACCATCTGTACCTTGAAGTCTGTATTGCTTAGTTATAGTGACGGTATTTCTGTTAATAGAAACTGTTTGATCTACATTAGCGGTAATATTATCATTAGTATAATTAGTCGCTTGGTAGGTAGTACTATCAAAATTTGAAATACTGGCAGTAGACCAGGAACAAACTTCACCATAACGTTTAGTAGTATTTACTGCAACCGTAGTATTACCATAATTACTATCTACATTTTGGTATCTATAACTAATTTTACAAGTAAAGGTGTTCCTATATAGATCTAGTGATGCAATAATGCCATCCGTATTATCCATAACAACAGAAGTAGTAGCAGTGCTATTATTGGTACCGTTAGCAGAATTCTTATAGTTAGCTACAGTCTTAGAGTAAGAACATGTTGAGCCAAATTTTATTTGTTCAGTACCATCTGCTACATATTCACCCCAAGTGCCATCAGCATTTTGGAGCCTATATTGTTTGGTACAAGTGTAGCTATTAGCACTCCACATCGCGTATAGATAATAAGTATCTGGAGAAGTACCAGTAGCATTAATACCAAAGGATTGCCCAGCTTCAAATTGGTTGGTAGCAGCATTACCACAAACATCTACCCCATCCGTAGTAGTGGTATTGGTCGAGCTAGAAGTACCCATGCACCAGCCAATAAAAGTATACCCTGTTCTTTCTGGGGCAGAAGCAAGAGTTACGGAAGAAACCATAGTACCTTGTGAAATAGTGCCGCTCTGTGGATTAGGGCTAGGCATGCCAGTAATAGTAGTTACATTTGCGTTTCTGCTATAACTAATACTATAAGTTACTGGATTAGCAACATATTCAATTACAAGAGCAGAATTAGTGTAGGTACCAGTTGGAGCAGTAAAATCCATCTTAATCCCAAGCCCCACCGTATAATTATTGGCCGTAGCATTAGCAACCGTTGTTTCATCCATGATAAAACCAACGGTAGAAGCTGGATAGTAATTTGTAGTATTATTGATACTATTATATTTACTTGGCAAAATGCCCCAAGTATTAGCAGTAAAATTATCCGCCGTGATGCCAGCAGTAGAGATAGTTGGTATACTGTCTGTACCGTTAGACAAAGACGTTGCGCCATTATTATCTACCTTCAAACTCACAGTGTATCCAGTAGCGTTATTGGTACTAATACTAAAAGACGCGTTAGTACCATCATTAGCACTAGAATTAAATGTACCACTAGGATTATCTACATTTAATATAACCGAAGCAGTAGTACTAATACTATTAAAAACAAGTGTGGACGGGGTTGGATCTTTAGCAGTAGCTTCCGTGTTAGGAAAAGCAAAATAGACCGGAGACAAAATCGAAATAATCAGAGCAAGCAACAAAACAGTTGACACGTATCCAAAAACACCACGCCTACGATTACTTCGTATGTGCGACGAAATATCACGGCGCTTCAACAAAAAGCGTCTTCTAAACAACCTTCCCATTAATATTTATTTTTAATGTATGTAGACCTTTTCTAATTAATAGTATAGCATAAACATTTCAAATATAAAAGACTTTTTAAAAAATATTGTCATCTAGACAAAATGCCTCGTCCAAATCATTTCCAACAGATTATGCTATAATATATACATGCCCGCTTGGCGGAATTGGTAGACGCGCTAGCTTCAGGTGCTAGTGGCCTCACGGCTGTGAGAGTTCAAATCTCTCAGTGGGCACCATAAAAAATCACACCAAAACACAACTATGAATCACGAATCATTAGACCAAGATACCACAAGTAACCCCTGGACCAAGAGAGGGCTGTTCGACGACGTCGAATTCGCAGGAAACAAAACCGCAGAACCCGAAAAGGCAGAATCCAAGATCGCAGAACCCGAGACAGCAACACCATCTGAAGAAGAAAAAACCGAAATCGCAGAGCGGCTGGAAAATATCCAAACCACCAGCGAAGACCACACTTGTGGTTTTTATATTCGCTTTATCGAAAGAAGAGGAAAAATGGGGGCAGTCAAAAGTCTTATATCCGAAGAATTATCCACCAAATCAAGAAGTTACGGTTCGCTTGAGGAATTCGAAGAAGACAACCCCGATTACATTAAAGAAGTTAGCGAATCGCTCACCCCAGAAGAACAATTTGCTTTACACCACTACACTGGCTACACATTTGCTCAAAACAACAGTGTAGCACGAGGTTTTTGGGACTACGATAAACTAGGTCCACGCACACCAGAACGCGAAGCAAGAATCATGGAAGAAAACGACACAATCTCGAGAACGATCGACAAAACTCCTGCACCCCAAAAAGGTTTTATCGCATACCGTGGCACCAACCTTGATGGCTTTCGTGAATACGGCGTCCATTCAATTTCCGATCTTGCAAAACTACGTAACGGGTTTATGCTCGATAAAGGCTTTGTTTCCACTTCAGTCGTACGCGAAAACAGCTTTGCCGAACGCGAAGAAAGCGGCTACTTAATTGGTGCCTCCAACGTCGAAGTTCGATATCATGTTCCAGCCAACTACCGCACCGGCGTCGGGCTTTTCACGAGAGACCTCAGCCATACGCCAGAAGAAACCGAATATTTAATCAATAGCCACACCATGGTGTTTGTTTCAGAGGTAACTTTCGATAAAGAAGGACATGCTATAATCGACGCAATAGTCATACCAAAAGAAATCTACGACAATCCACAACAATAGACGTTAAACGTACGTCTTTTTTCGTTTATGCAATTTAATCAGCTTCACAATCGCCGCCACAAACAGTGCAATCGTAATCCCCACCAGTACCATAAACCAAATCGGACAAATAAACACATTCCTACTTTCTACCGACGTTATCCCATTATAATAAACTGTTTGCTCAATATTTACCACACCTAAAAATGGCAAATCTACCACATTCCTCCGAATATATCGTCTGGTTTCCGGCATCACAATATCTACATATACCCCACTATTTTCATCCGTTGGCAGAATTGTCTCACCACTAAACACATTCACCACCTTGATTCCGGTTTTTACTTCCTCAAAAACATTACCATTATTATCTAGTAGCGCCCCCACCGTCACAACCGGAGTATCCGAAAAAGACGGAATTTCATTACTAATTATTGAAGCTTCGTGTCGCATTTCACCCTCGATATCCGCATAGATAATACTTGCCATTTCAAAAATATTTTCCATCATCATTCCGCTCTGCGCTTCATTATCTTTATCTTGAGTCACCACAATAGTCGCACTCTGCGCTCCAGCCGGAGCATTTTCTGGCACTGTAATTGTAAAATTCACTTCCGCCACCTCATTAGGCGCTAAAGCACCTTTATCGTTCTCAATCGTAATCCATTCCGCAATCTGATTCCAATACGAATTTGTCGTTAAATCCACGTCATAGTCTTCCCCCACCACACCATACGGCGCCACGCTTACTATGTAATTAAAATTTCCCACCGAATTTGCCGGATTCACAACTTTTATTGAACCCTCAAAAGCTTGCCCCGGTTTCAGATAAAAATGTTGGTTCATCGGCGTAATCAGAAAACTATCGCCTTTTCTCCGTTCTTCCATTCTACTTACTCACTTAACTACAATGATTATATCACGAAAACCACATTACTGCGTGCGCACGCAACGGATATAGTATCCATAATATCTATAAAAATCATCATAATTATCATTTATATCCAAATTTGTACTCGAACGACGAATAAGCACACGACGATAGTTGACGTTCCTAGCATGTCTAGACCACAAAAACCCATAATCCTCATGGGTATTAGACCCACTTTTATAATCACCACCAGCAACCATATTAAATGAATACGCCGCTGAATAATTAGTTAAGCTATTAATAGAACCCGCGCTTCCATTGGTATCATAGCTTGGCATACTCCACCCAGCCGGACATATATCCTCTGTAGCTACCGTAGAATTTGAACTTCCAACTATAGTCATCGCCGAAGCCGCTGCGTAGTTATACCATACGCCATTCGTAGAGTTTCCAGAGTCATGACAACGCGGTTCATTGTAATTATTACCAACCGTTAAATCGTTCTCACAAACATTTACATTTTCATAGGTGCTAAAGTTCGAGTATTGCCTATTCACCGTACCGGTAATTCTTAGGTTTTGTGTCATCCAACAAGCACCCTCGATATAGCGAATCGTATAATCATTACCATCGCGTCTATCATACACTGTAAATGGATTATCACTTGCTACCGTCTGGCACATCGAAGCTGTCATATCCTGCATATATTTTGGTGCCCATTGCGCATACAAAGTTACTGAGCCATCCAAACTCGCAAGATTACTCACACTTTGCCCCGCCAAATATACGTAGCCACTCCCGTCAGCCTCCGTATTCCAAACCGCAAACTGGTTTTCCGCCACTGGTGTCGGCGGTGTAAATCCATTTGCAAGCACCACTACATTTCTATCTACACACACCGTCTGCGAATCCATATTTCCAGACCCGCCATTACTATTGTAATTAATTGTATAAGTCCCTACGCACGGAGTCTCACTTGAACTTGCCGGGTGCACCAATGCATATTTCACCTTCCCAGTATATATATCCGATGCCTGCGCCCCAGTTACATACCCCGCAAATGTCACCTTAAATTTCGACCCCTCATCATTCGCCATCGTACTATTTGCATAATTTACTACTTTAGTATATTCACCGGGTATTGCATGATAGCTATCATACCCTGTCGCAATTGTTGGTGCCACGCTGTTGTTTACCGCGGTAAGCTGCATCGCCCAATTCGAAGTGTTTCCAGACGTCGCCGTACCAGTCGCAATCGTCCGCCCAGATGTTTGTCCAAGCATATCATTTCGACCAAATTCATTATTTGTATAGCCAATCGCATACACCGCATAGCCATTCGCGTCATTACAAACCGTCGTAATTGTCGTTTCACCAATCCCAGAACGGTACACGCCCGGCGCGAGTTCCGCAAAATGAGCCGTATCAGTATCCGAGCTCATCGAACAAGAACTCGCTACCGATATCGAAGCCGACACCGTCGACGAATCCGCATGCGTCGCCGGCACCACCAACATCCGCACAGAAATCATTGTTAGTACTAGCATCACCATTGCCATAGTACTTAAGAATACCACACTAGCTCTCGCTCTGCCCAAAACAAAATCCCTCTCCCCCATCTTTTCTATTCTGTTTTTGTTGTTCTTTTTCCCCATAATTCCCTTCATTTCTTTAAAAACCATATTTATATAAAACTATTTAATTCTTACTATACCCTCACACAACGAATATAATTTCCGTTACCTCTGCTATAAAAACCACTTATCATAAAAGAACTACCAGTATAATCCAAGAAAAGACGACTATTACCGTTGCTCGCCGTAGTAGACCACCAATAGCCATGACCAGTACTCCTAAGCAAACCACCATAATAGTAACCGCCATCTACAGGTACAAACTTGAGAATCGATGTCGCTGAAGTAGATGATAAACTATCTACGGAACCTGCTACGTCCGCAGAATCACTGCTTGGTAGATGCCAATTAGCAGGACAAATATCTTCTGTAGCTACCGTTTCATTAGGAGCTCCGGTAATAGTCTTAGCCGAAGCCGAAGCATAGTTATACCATACACCATTCGTCTTATTACCTGAATCATGGCAACGAGCATAATCAAATGTGTCACCAACCGTAAGATCCCCTTCGCACACATCTACATTGCTATAAGTACTAAAGTTAGAATACTGTGAATTCACCGTACCAGTAATTCTGAGATTTTGCGTCATCCAACAAGCCCCCTCAATGTAGCGAATCGTATAGTCATTTCCATCTCGTCTATCATATACGGTGAATGGAGTTTCATTCGCTACTATTTCGCACATCGAAACCGTCATATCCTGAATGTATTTCGGCGCCCACTGTGCATATAGCGTTACACTTCCACCCGAGCTAGCCAGATTCGTTACACTCTGCCCCGTATAGTAAGTATATCCACTCCCATCAGCTTCCGTATTCCACACCGCAAATTGGTTTTCATCCACTGGCGCCGGTGGTGTAAACCCATTTGGCAGTAGTCCAATCGCTCTATCCACACAAGCCGTCTGCGAGTCCATACTCCCAGTCCCACCATTCCGGTTATAAATAATCGTATAAGTTCCATTACACGGCGTATCGGTCGTATCCGCCGGATGCACCAACGTATACTTCACCTTGCCACTATATGTATCCGGCGCCTGCGAACTCGCCACAAATGCCGCATAAGTCGTTTTAAATTTTGAACCATCCGGGTTTTCCATCGTACTATCTGCAAAACTCGCCACCTTTGTATAATCATTTGGCACTGCGTGGTAATCATCATATCCAGTCACAATCGTCGGCGCCACCGAATTACTCACCGCTGCGAGCTTCATCGCCCAAGCTGAAGTATTACCAGAATCCGCCGTACCGGTCGCAATTGTTCGCCCCGTCGTCTGCCCCAACATATCGTTCCGCCCAAACTCATTATTCGTAAACCCAGTTGCATATATCGCATAGCCATTCGCATCATTACAAACCACCGTAATCGTAGTCTCACCGATATCATCTGCATAAGTACTTGCCGTCACCGTCGTTTCGTGCACAGTATCCACCACAGCAGTCATCTCACACGATGACGTCACCGTAATCAACGCTTCCTCAGTAATCGTAGTATCTGCAAAAGTTCTAGAAGTGCCAAGCAATCTAGAAGACACAATCGTAAACACTAACACCACCACTGCACTAGCACACAAAAAAGCTGCGCTTCGTTTCGCTCTCTTCATCTTCATTTCCGCACCTTGCACCATCCTTACCTCAACAAAACAAAAACAGTTAACACTACATAACCATTATAGCACACCGCACTACCAAAACGAGAATCAATAATTAAGATTTTTGCACTTTTACCATCGCCGGGCGCAGCACTTCATTCTCGTAATAATAACCCGGCCGCAAAGTTTCACTCACTAATTCTTTCGCGCCATCCCCCTCCACCATCACTGCATCGTGCAAATCCGGATTAAATTCCACACCCACCTCAGACGAAATTCTTCTAATTCCCAACCCACCAAGCGTTTTTTCCAAAGATTTTTCAAGAGGCTTTAATTCTGCATATGCACTAATCGCTCTGTCTAAATCATCGAGTAGCGGCAACATTTTAATTACTGTCGCTTGCTGCGCCATTTTCACCGCATTCTGTTTTTGCAATTCCACTTGTTTGCGATAATTCTCAAAATCCGCCCGCGTCCGCTGTAAGTCCGCCGTCATTTCCGCCAATTTAGTTTCAATTTCAGCCACTCTGGCATCCACGCCCCCAGCCGCAGCATCGCTAGCACCATCATTTGGCACATTATTCAAATTAGTTTTGTCTTTTTTTATCATAATACCTCCTCCAAAACATTACCGGCGTGTTTCACCAGCGCCATTACCCTTGCATAATTCTGCCGCGTCGGGCCCAAAACCCCAATATAACTTCTGTCCGAAAACGGCGATTTAAATCGTGAAATAATTAGTGACACTTCCGAATTCTTTCCAATCGGATTCTCGTGTCCAATAAAAATATTCAAAGGCTCACCCGGCGCCGCTTCACGCAGCCACGGCTCCAAATTATCTAACAGTTTTGCTACCGACTGCACTCGTCTCGTATCCATAAACTCTGGTTGTGTAAATAATCGCGAAATTCCAGCCAGATATAGTTGCCCATCAATTGTTGCCAACCCCAAATTTCCAGTCAACTCTACCAAGGCATCCACTGCTCCACGAATTGCCGCATCCGCCCGTGACTGTGAACCGACCCGAACCTCTAGCGCATGCGTGCCACGCTCCAAAGAATGCTCAACTTCAAATTTATCAAATTCACTTTCGGGATTACTTAGATTGTTAACATAATATCGATACCCAGCATCAGTCGGCACCCGCCCAGCCGAAGTATGTGGCTGTGCAATCAAGCCCAATGCCTCCAACCGCGCCATCTCCGCCCGAATTGTTGCTGGTGACACACCAAAAAGCTTTGCCATCGTCACGCTCCCCACCGGCGCTGCCGTCTCGGCATATTCCTCTATAATCTGACTTAATATTTCCTTCTGCCGTGCCGTAATTTCCATGCTTCAATTATACAAAATTAGCACTCACATGTCAACAGTGCTAATTATATCCGCGGGGGTGGCAGTCGCGGAGGGGGTCCCCCACAGAGCGTCAGCGATGTGGGGGAGGACAGCGACTGACAGGACCCCCGCTATATAATATGTGTTATAATTGTTACTATGGAAGAAAAATTTAATGTAATTAAATCCTGGCTCGGCACAGGCTCTATTAATATCTTTGGTTTACCAATGTCTGGCAAAGACACTCAGGGCATCCGTCTCGCCGAAGCACTTGGTGCCAAATTCCTATCATCTGGCTTAATCATCCGCGCCATGGAACAGGAAAATCGCAAACATTATTCAGAACACGGCGCTCTTATTCCTACTGACGTTTTCTATAAATGGGTACTTCCATATTTTGAGCGTGCAGACCTAAAACAATTTCCACTTATTCTCTCGTCTATCGGACGTTGGTTCGGCGAAGAAGATTCTGTCATGGATGCTGCCACTAGAGCTGGTCACGAAATCAAATCCGTCGTTTTGCTCAACGTTTCCGAAGCTGACGTAGAAAACCGTTTCAACGCAGCCAAAGCTATTGGTGACCGTGGCGAACGTAAAGACGATAAAAACATTGAAACATTTCGTACTCGCCTTGAAGAATTCCGCACTAAAACTCTACCAGTTCTTCAGCATTATAAATCCTTAGGACTTCTTATCAACGTCAATGGCGATCAAACCCGTGAAGCAGTTTTTAACGAACTCGTCGAAAAACTTTACGAAGTAGCTTCCCAATCTCGCGTCTAAACTCATACACTATATACACAATTCCAGCAATCAATACGCCAATTATCGCGTAAACTGCTACAAAAGAATTCTCTTCTTTATATTCATCTTCACTAAGCGAGTAATTGGCACCATTATTTTCTATAATCTTTCGGCACCTGCCAGTTTCTTCATTCAGGTAGTATCCTTCCTTACACGTTTTAGCCACCACCACTTCAATTTTTCGACACCGCCCAGTTAAAGGGTTTAAATAATAACCAGCCTCACACGTTTTTTCCGTCGCCACCGTTGCCACTTTCACACAGTTTCCCGTTGCTTCATTTATTACCTTCCCCTCTTCACAAGTTTTAAATTCTTGATAATTGTTCGCTTCACCACGCGTTATTGCATAGGTCACCCTCCATATTTCCTCTCCAGAAGCATCATATCCCACAAACGCATATGAAGCGCCTTTCCGTTGCCCATTTGGGTATTCCAACTTATCCAACACCGCTCCATTTACGTCAATAATTTCTAACAGGTTCGAATTGGTCGGATTTTTCGTTAAGCTAAACTCTGTCGCATTCCGCACATAATATTCTTCCGCTTTTAAAATACCGCTCAAATGATAATATTTATTTTTATATTTCAACGTACAGCCATCCAGTAAAATCTGTTCTGATCCATTGTTATATAATTCCACAAATTGCTCATCTTGCGTTTCTGCATAGTAGCTCAGTACTTCCGAAAAAACTAGACCCACGCATTGCTGCCTGTTCGCTACATCATCCGTTTCATCAACTCCACCAGCCCCACCACTACTGTCCACCACCGCATCCGCACGATAAATTGGCACGTATTCGGTTAAATGCTCAAAATCACCAGTTACCAAATTCCGCACCATGATTGTTGGACTACTTGATTTGAATGCCTTTTTGCACTCATCTTTTCCAGTCCAACATACTGCATCCAACGTTTCATTACCCTTTTTTAACGTTAGCCCACCCTGAAAAGCTAACGTTTTTGTATAATTAAAATTCGCCAACTCCGCATTTTCGCTGCTAGCGAGTCTTAAAACAATACTCTCGCTAGCAGTCTTAAGGTACTCGGAAAAGCTAATCAATTCTGATTCGTTTCCGCTGGAATTTGTATAGCTGAGACTAACGCTAGCGAGCGAAACCAAATCGTCGGGATTATCCTTTTTGAACCCAATTTCAACCATCTCCCCAACGTTACTTTTACCATCCACAGTGTATCCTGGATTAATGGCCTTTATAAAAATATCTGGAATATTTTCATTCACCACAATCTCATCCGTTTCACCACCCATCGTCTCTCCGCCTACATCATCTTCCGCATACGCAACTTCCATCACAAAACTACCAGTTGGTCCACCTAACACTATCCCCACAATAAATAATATAAAAATATAAAAGTTTTTCATAGCTCCGTAGCCTAGCAAATACCTCAAAATATTGCAACCCCCCACCCACAAAAAACTATGCTATAATATAACCATGAGCGGAATATTCCCTATTATTTTCTTTATAGTGTCTATGGTAATTTTCTGCTTTCTCCAAATCCCTTCCGGCGTCTTTTCGCTTTTCTATCATTTTCGTCTTGCCAAAACCTCCAAAAAACAAGCCGACGATGCCGCCTTAAGTTTTATTCTTGGCGTCGAAATATTTAATACAATTTTATGGCTACTCATTTATATTATTATTTTCTGTTGCCAATCTAGTTTCATCTCGCCGCTCTTTCTTTGGCTCATGGCCGGCATCTGCCTAGCCGACGCAGTTGCCGCCTTCTTCTTTTATTTTCGCAAAGACAAGACATCAACCGCAACTTTCATCTCTCGTCGCATTGCCAAATGTCTCACTTCTCGCGCCAAAACCGTTAAATCTCGCTCCGACGCTATCACTCTTGGTTTCGTTTCTTGTCTACCAGAACTCCTATTTACGCTCCCGCTCTACATTACTTGCTCAGCTTTCCTTCAAGATGAAAATGCCCTACCTCGTGCTATTCTCATTATAATTGCCGTAGTTATTGCTGTAGTCCCACTTTTTGTCATTCGTGCTTTTTTCCGCACCGACCACAATCTCGCCGAGATCCAACGTCTTCGCGTCAAATTAAAACCCCATTTCCGTTTCATTCTTCTTCTTGCCTATATTGCCGCTACTATTACTTTAATCGATCTCGCTATCATTAATATGTAAGGATTACTATGAAAAACTCAGATAATAAAACCAGAAAAGACCCCTTCAACGATGCTGAAAAGCTTCTCAAGCTTCACGCCAAAGGCCTTGGCATTCCGGCTGGTGCCGCTGAAGATTTCATCAAACGCTCCATCGCTGCAGCAAAAAAAGCCCTCAAAAGCAAGACCATCATCACCGACGCCGACCTCACTCGAGCCATTTCAAAGGAATTAAAAAAATACAATTCCGATTTAGCTTATATTTATAAAAACTATGATATAATTATTTAAAAGATGAAAATGATGGGCAAAAAATACAATTTCGACTATATTATTATTGGTAGTGGACCAGCAGGTAGCACTGCGGCTCTTAATTTAGCAAGAACAAAAAAGAAGGTCGCCTTAATCGAAGGCAATGCTTTTGGTGGCAGCAATCTTAATACGAGAGATATTCCTTATGCTGTTGGACTTGATTTTTCACACACCTTTGCAAAACTCGCCAACTACCCCGAAATCAATCGTCAAAACCTTCATTTTAATTTTCCGTCAGTCGTTTCCCGCCAAGACAACGCCATCTCCACCCTAGATAATATCGGCACTCGCCTCTACAAATCCGCTGGCGTCACTTGTATTAGCGGCTATGCTCATTTCCTAGACAATCACACAGTCGCCGTCGGCAATAAACAATACACTGCCAAAACATTTATTTTAGCTACCGGCTCACATTTAAAAACAAGCGAAATTGCCGGCCTTGACTCTGTCGATTACCTCACACCCGAATCCGCCATTAAAACACGGCGCCTACCAAAAGTAGTTTTCATTGTTGGTGGCGGCCCATCCGGCTGTGAAATCGCCGAATACTATGCGGAACTCGGCGTTAAAGTTCTTATCATGGAACTAAAGGATCGTTTGCTTCCACGCGAAGACATCGAAGCTGGCGCCACAATCAAAAGTTATCTCGAAAACGAACTCGGCGTCATGGTGGTACTCAACTCCAAAGTCATTGCAATCGAGCCGAATAATACTACCAAGCGCGTCGTATTCACTACTGGTGGACACGAAAAAATGGTCACCGTCGATTGTGTTATCGTTGCAACTGGTTCCGAGCCAACTACAAATTACGGTCTAGAAAACGCTGGTGTCAAATACAAGCGCGCCGGTATACCGGTTAACCATCTCCTTCAAACTTCCGCCAAAAACATCTATGCCATTGGCGATTGTCTTGGCAAAGGCTCTTCTACTGAACGTGCCGAATATGAAGCCTCCGTCCTTGCCGCAAATCTTACCAGTCGTTCCAAAAATCTCCTAAATTATGTCGGCTTCATCCGTAAAGTCAACACATACCCAGAAGTTGCGACCGTCGGTCTCAATGAAGTAGATTTAATAAAACGCGACCGTAAATATAAGAAATCCATTGTTCTATTGAAAGATCTTCCAGCCAGCGTCATCGAACGCTCAAGCTATGGATTTGTTAAAATTCTCGCCGACAACCGTAGCGACCGTATTCTCGGCGCCACCATCGTTGCGCCAAATGCCGTTTATCTAGCAGAAGAAATTTCAATCGCACTTCGCCATCGCCTCACCGCATTAACCCTCGCCAGCACCCCACACGCCGCCAACACTTTTAATTATGCGGTTAAACTTGCTGCCAGAAATCTCATTAGCAAAAAATAAGTATTGACATATTATTTTAATTAGAGTATAATACAAGCATACCATTCGGTTGTTGTATATCGCGGGGTAGAGCAGCCTGGTAGCTCGTTTGGCTCATAACCAAAAGGTCGTTCGTTCAAATCGAACCCCCGCCACCAAGTTCTTGAAGGTGCGAATTCAAGGAAAAAATCTGCCTAGGTTACCCCCCTAACCCAGGCAGATTTTTTATAACCCATTACAAGTCTTCGTATTTCCTATTATGCTCGTATTCCACTTCAAAACTTTTCACTAGTTCAACGGCATTCTTACCGTCAATGTTCAAGACCTGCAATGCATAGTAGATAAATGGGAAAGCTACATCCATCGACTCAAATCGCGTCTCTACCCTACGAAACAAATCATTTGCCCGCCCTGTCGAATCAATATTAATCTGAACTCCACGAGTATAAGCTGTATTTTCGATCACCTCTCCCCCCACCTCATTCACCGTAGCCTCGCACAACTCATTGGTATCATCACACAGGAATTCCATTACAAAATCCGTATCCGGTTCACCATATGGTAGAGCTACTAAGAATAAGAAAGTGTCATTTACTCTTTTTTCTGTTTTGCCAATCGGATTCGGCAACTCAATTGTTACCTCACACAAAGGGTTTGCGTCCTCCCTACACTTCACCGCATAAGGTTTGATGCTGATTTGTTGGCTATTTGTTTTGGCAACTTGGCTAGCTGAAATAATATTCTTTTCAGCTGTCGCATCATAAACACCCTCATAAGTACCATCCCCCTCCTTCCCCAAAGTTTCGTCTTCTGTTGGTACCAAGAAAAGTGTGGCTCTATCGGTCCTGTCACCCCTCGATAAACTATTAACCTCATCCATCGTATAATCACTAGAAGTTTGTACCATTTGAATCTGAACCGTAGGTGGCGTTGGCGGCTGAGAAATCGACGCAACAGACTGATCAATCGACGCAGCGGGGGCAGGCTGAAAAGTAACGCGATTCTTCCCATCAACAGTACTAAAATTCGTAAAGTTAGTAGTTTGTCCCTCTTTCACCGAATACCATCCAAATTTCACCTTCTTGATGTCTGCCGCATTTGCTTTATCAAGTGAAACCCTTACCAATCGATAATTAGAAGTCGAAGACAGATTTGCCTTATAATCCCTTAATACGGTACTAATTTTTACACACGTATATGCTTGATTTAAATCGCTCGTTTTCCCGCTACCATCAGTAGATGTCGTGTCGCTAACCAATACTTCACCGCTTTCATAATCTGGAATCCTACCAATCATATGAGCCACCATGTCACAATCCGCATTATCCGGCAACATCCACCACAGTATTTCCTCACAAGTTACTGCACCATCACCATCAGGTTCTCTTGGCGTTATTCCGGCCTTCTGTAAGCACCTCTGATAATTGGCAAAAGCTAATTTCGCATCTTCAACTCCAGCCAACGCAGCATCATATGCTGACTGCGACAAATCATCATTACTGGCCCTTGTTACCGCCGAAATAATTACAGTTGCAAAACTCGCTGCAATAATCACCAATATTAAAGTCGAAAACGACACAATATAGAACGAAGCAGCACCTTTTCTAAACCTTTTCATTGTTATTCTCCGCCTGCCTGCATGGCAAAATTAAATTTATTAATAGCACAATAATCAAAATTTTCAAATTCATTTTCATAATCAGCCGGCGTCTTACAAGATTTACCACTCTCCATTATATTTACACCACCTCTAACAGTCCCAAGAATAAATGAAACCGAGTACAACATATTTCTTTGCGACGTGCTTTCTGATGGTCGCGCCACATATAAATCAAACAGGGCCAAATCATTATCCTTATTAGTCATTATTAAATCCTCTGGTCTATTACTACTGTCCATCACGCCAAGACCAGTAATGTCAAAAACATTCCCAATGCCACCATACATTGCATCAAAATCTGCCTGACTAATATATTTATGTATTTTTCCATCGAAATCGTCAATTCCTCCACTACCGCGTGACATGCTCCTGCACACCGCACGACTAGTATCACGCATTTTTAGAAGCCGAAACGGCTTAGCATCCTCACCGTCCCAACCAATTGTCTGATCACCATTTGGCTTGTAATCTGAATCCTTAACCAGACTCCCTACTACGCGTATTATCCTTGTTGTTTTGCCCGTATTCTCAGTATAATATAATCTCGCCCACTTCTTATTAGTTTTTTCTGGAAAAGACGCTCCCTCCATGTCGTAATACCCCGAATTCCAAATATAAGAAAAAGTACCAGTACAAAAAGCACCATAAATTGGCACATCATAATAAGTCTTAACTTCCGCCCCCTCCTTTAACTCCACCGTCGACCTCTTTACTAACGTCACAAAGCTATAGGCCCCATCTTTTTTACAATCTTCTCTGGCTTCATATTCACTATTTTTGTTATAATAACGAGCACAAAACTCGGATACCGCCTGCGCCGAGGAGTTTGTCACCGCAAGCCGCATATCATCTACAATTTCCATACCAGTTGAATTAACTTGGGTTAAGGTAAGCCCTCTACGATATGATGCAACTGTATCGGAAATAATCAAAACTACAGATACCGACAAAATTCCAACAAACGCCATCGACAGTGCAAGCTCCACTAAAGTAAAACCTTCACGAAAAGACTTCTTCATAATCTTATTATACCATAATCAATTTGAAAAGCGGCACTTATTTCCAATTTGTTCATCCTCCACAACCTCGTTCAAATCCAAATCAATCACCGCTACCCCAGAACCATTTCTTAAATTCTTTGTCAACCTGATATCACGTCGAATTTCACTAGGCTTTTCCGCTCCAGCTGGGTTAATGCAAAAATCTATTTGCTTGGCAACAAAGCTATTTAGCCTTGAAGAAAGCAGATTTTCTGCGTTCTCAAAATTTCCCTCACTATTAGCCTTGGCTAGCGTACTATTTACATTAATTACTACATTATTAGCAAATAAAGTGTTTATTGTCCCAGACTGCGGGTGACGTACTATCAATATCGAGCCTTTAAATAAATTGCCTGCCGGATTCGTAATGTCCTTCTGTGCAGTAGTTTCAAGTGATGCCCCCCATCTCAAAACATAGCTTCGCGCTTCACCGGCTGGCCCCATCTCAATTGTATGTCCCGATTCATCCATCTTTGTCACCACTGCGACATTAACGTGTAAACCCTCTAGAACCTTAGTTACAGAACCACTACCAGCATTATCTGCTGCCCCCACCACATCATACACATGTATCCTCTGCTCCAAACGATTACTACCAAGACTAACACCATCAAGACCATAAGTTTCACCAATAGTTATCAATTTTCCATAAATCGCCACATCGGCTCTTCCCTCACCAATACTTTGTGGATTCGAAACCTCCGAGTAAACACTCTTTAATAATTCTACAAAGTTTTGCACCGAGTCCGTAAATCTTTGCTGCGCAATTGAATTATTTGTCCCCACGATAATTCCCACGAAAAGCAGCGAAGTAATCGCCAAAAAAAGCATTATTTCAATTAGCGTAAAACCTTTCCGCTTGTGTTTCATAAAACTATTATATCACAAAAAAGAGACGCTAAACAGCGTCTCTTTCTTTTATATAGCTATTATTTCTTCTTAAGAGTTAAGAAACCGTTGCGTGGATTTTCGCAAACCATGCGATCTGCTGGAAGATCACAAGGAGTACCCTTGCCACCTTTTGCATCCTTAGTAAAGAAATAGATTGTCTGTGGTTTACCACCGCGTAGGGTAACTTCTGATTTATGTAGGTAGTATTTCACTCCCTTGCCGTTAGTATGTTCGTAAGCCATGTAAGCTTCCTCCTTAAGTATTATTATAATTATATCTTATGGCCCCAAACATAAAATGTCAAGGGGTATTTTCTAATTTTTTTCCACATTTAGCCTATAACGCTTATAGTATAAGATGTACTTTCGGGAAAAACTCTATTATTTTTTACAACAAAACTACACAAATATCAGTGCCAACCTAAGCACTATCCATATGATAATTCGCACTATAATTACAATAATCACTGCCAACGTAATCAATAGCAAAAATCCAGTCAGCGTTGGCGCCCATATCGGTGAAGCATAGTTTCGTCGGTATAGTTCCGTTGAAGGCAAGGCTGCAATTATTTTGTCTTGTATCTCTCCCGCCGATGGGTATTTCGCAATTTCATCTAGCATACAATTAATATATCCTGCCGAATCCCAATTCCACCCATTTGCAATTGCCGCCGCCCGACAAACTTCGCCAGCCTGTCCGTAAATATTTCCGTTAGGATTTCCGTCACCTGTGAGCTTCGTCTCTGCCTCTCTTAATGCTTTATTCGCAGCCCGGATATATTGATGTTCCAAATAAAACGGCCCAGTGCCAAAAGTAATTCTCTGTGCACCATTATCGTCAACGATGTTAATCACAATACTAGAGAATACAAATTCCTTTAAGTTAGCCAGAGTCTCAGCTAGCTTAGCTTCGCTCTCGACAGCCTGCTCTTCGCTCACCGCCGCGCCAAGCTCCACATCGGCATTGAGTACACCATCTCTAAGTTCCGACATACGAATATGATCATTTCTAAGCAATGTGGCATCTACAGCCAAAAGTGCAACAAGTAGCAAAAGCAACATCCAGTTTTTAAGCTTGATTTTCCACTTACGTTTCCTGACTAGTTCTTTAATCTTGCCACCCAGTTTCATAATAATACCCTTTTTCATGGTAGAGCTTCCTTGCTCGCTAAGCTCGCAAGACTGCTCTTCCACTAAGCTCCGCAGGAGCTTAGTGGTCGGGGTACTTGGATTCGAACCAAGGACACTGCGTGTATAAGACGCATGCTCTAACCAGCTGAGCTATACCCCGCTCCCATTATTATAACATATTTTTTAGGGAAACTATGCTATAATAATAACCATGAGCGGAGTGGCAAACAAATTACGACAGTTAAAGTACAAAATCAAACATGACTACCTAGCCATCGAAAACGTCGTCCTAGTCATAGCAGTAGTAATGTGCCTTGTTTGGACTTTTCAGTCTATCGAAGCCATGACTCGCAACTGGACGCTTACCGAACGCCTAAACACCGAACGCAAAAATCTTGAACTTCTTGAAATCGAAGTCGAAACCGCCGAACTCGAAAACATTTATCTCAAAACCGAAGAATATCAAGAACTTGCCGCTCGCAAACTCCTAGACAGACAGCTCCCGGGCGAACAACTAGTAGTTCTACCAGAAAATTCCGAAGCCGCCAAAACAAAGCATCAGACTACAAACACTACAATTATCACCAAAGAGCCTACCGATTATTCCAACTTCGAAAAGTGGCTCCACTACCTCTTTCCATCATATTAAAGCTTGATTAACGAATGGGTAATTGCCGCCGCCAAAGCATCCGCCGCATCGTCTGGCTTCGGTTTTTTCTCCAATCCCAAATGCATCCGTACCATCTCTTCCATTTGCGGTTTTCCCGCCGACCCATATCCGGTTAATGTCTTTTTAATTTCGTTTGGTGTATATTCAAATACCGGAATCTTATGCTGCTCCGCCACCAACAACACTATCCCTCTCGCTTCTGCCACTGCAATCCCAGTTGTAATATTTTTTGAAAAAAACAACTTTTCAACCGAAACCACATCTGGTTGGCAAGTCTCAAATACTTCCATTAATCCATCATATAATTCTAGCAATCGCGAAGGTAACGGTGCGCGAATTTTAGTTGTCACCACGCCAAAATCCACAGCTTTTGCATCCGCCCGCGAAGTTGTTTCAATCAAACCAAAACCACAGATACCAATCCCAGGATCAATCCCGAGTATCCGCATAATTACTCTTCTTCTGGCAGAATTGCCAAGTGTGCTTCTTCAAGTTGTATCGCATCCACCTCAGACGGCGAATTCATCATAAGGTCTACGCCATTACCATTCTTCGGGAATGCTACAATATCGCGAATATTTTCCTGGTCTTCTAGTACCATAAAAATCCTGTCAAGCCCAGGTGCCGCTCCAGCATGTGGTGGTGCACCAAACTTAAACGCCGACAGCATTCCGCCGAATCTCGCTTCAACATATTCATTATTGTAGCCTAAGATATTAAACACCTTATACATTACTTCTGGATTGTAATTTCGTACTGCACCAGATGCCACTTCATAGCCATTCATCACCATATCATATTGATCTGCCACGATTGCAAGTTTTTGTTCAGTCGTCTCAGCCTCCTCTAGCGCTTTAAGACCACCTTTTGGCATCGAAAATGGATTATGCCCAAAATCTAACTTCTTTGTTTTTTCATCCCATTCATAAAATGGAAAATCCACCACCCACGTCAGCGCTACCTCAGATGATTTTTTAATGCCCATATGATCCGCAAAAGCAATCCTAAGTTGCCCCAAGACTTTATTTACAACTTCACGAGAATCGGCACCAAAGAATACTGCGTCACCAGTCTTGGCGTCACATTTCTTACGTACACCAGCAATTTCCTCTTCACTCATAAACTTCAAAATCGGTGATTTTTCACCTTCATCTGTATATAATATATATGCAAGACCACCGGCGCCAAGTTTTCGAGCCTTTTCTGTAAATTCATCAATCTCACGTCGTGTCAATTTGGCACCATCCTTCACGCATAAAGCTTTCACACATGGTTGTTTAAATACCTTGAAATCAGTTTTCGAGAATATATCCGTAAGTTCAACCAGTTCCATGCCATAACGCAAGTCCGGCTTATCCACACCATAAGTATCCATCGCTACCTGATAAGGAATTCTTGGCACTGTCTCGCCCTTCGGAATGTATTCACGCGCTTTCTTAGAATTGCAAACTAACTTCTTGCCAGCAAATTCTGTCACTAATTTCTCATATAGTGGTTGAATTTCTTTTCGCACCACTTCACCGTCATTTACGAATGACATTTCAAAATCTAATTGATAAAAATCTCCATATAATCTATCCGCTCGCGGATCTTCATCACGAAAACACGGTGCAATCTGAAAATACTTTTCTACACCTCCTACCATTAAAAGCTGTTTAAACTGTTGTGGAGCTTGTGGTAGTGCATAAAATTTTCCAGGATGAAGACGTGAAGGTACCAAAAAATCCCTCGCTCCTTCCGGAGAAGAATTGGCAAGAATCGGCGTTGTTACTTCAGTAAAACCACGATTGTACATATATTCTCTCACAAAGCGATAGTATTCACTTCGTCTTTTTAAAATATGTTGCATCTTTGGACGACGCAAATCCAAATAACGATATTTTAGCCTCAATTCTTCAGAAGATTCTGCTCCGTCATCATGCGTGTTCACTGGCAAAGGCTCACTTCTGTTCAATAACTCTAATTCATTAACCACCAACTCAATCTTACCCGTTGCGATATTTGGATTCACAAGTTCTGGTGCACGTTCTCGCATCTTGCCACTAGCCTTCAAAACAAATTCATCACGCACCGACTCGGCCAATTTGAACGCCGCTTCATTTTCTGGTGTCACTACAAGCTGCACAATTCCCCTGCTATCACGTAAATCAATAAAGATCAGTCCGCCGTGATCGCGCCGCGAGTTCACCCAACCCTCAACTTCAACTTCTTTGCCCAAAAATTTATTTAATTCGTCCGTCAAAATTCTCATAGACACAATTATACCACATTTTACCCCAAAAGGTAACCTAGGAGTTGTTGCACATTAAAAGATCCCACCGTTTCACCATCATCATCTTTTACTAAAAAGTATCTTCCGCCAGTCCTCTTCATCTCCTCAACCGCATACCTCAAAGAATCGGTAGTTTTCAAATATCTCACCTCTGGTTCCATATACTTCTTAGCCTTCTCTGTTTTGCGAACTTCCAAAGCATTAAGCGCTTCAGTACCAAGTATCCCTACTACTTTCTCATGACTATCAACTACCGGGAAATTTGTCTGTCCAGACTTATATAATTTATCCAAAATCAGTGGCCCTAATACCTCATCAGATTTCACAAACACCATCTCACTTCTTTTTGTCATCAAATCCCCCACTTTTCGCTCATCAAAACTCATCACCGCGGCAATCCGCTCGCGATCGTTAGTAGACAAAATACTACGTGGCGTTCTTTGCATTACGCCAATAAATTCTTCCAGCGATTTCGGCGTATATGGTTTCTCAACCTTTTTCTCTCGATACTTCTCAAGCCTCGGGTCTATCCACCGCACAAACTTCCGGAACAAATTCAACCACATGATATAAACATTATATCATTAAATTTCAATAAATTTTTGCCATTCTGCAGGCGCTATTTTCGCTTTTTGTATTTTCGAATACTTCGATTTTCTGATACGCATGTTACCCATTCTATCAAACATCACCCACGAGTGCAAGCATAATTTTTATCAACAGAGAGAAATTTTTCCACAAAAAAATGGTAGACCTTATCAATTCGAATTGGAACCGTATCATATCTGACATGTACCGAATTAAGGGCCTAACTACCGTATTGTATCATACAAACTACATTCCCAATAGTAGTAGAACCAAGTGATATCATTATAGTTATCCTGCTCCAAAGGGTTTTCCATCAGGGCCAGCTATCCCAAAGCAAGGCCCTGTGGTAAACCCTTTGGAAGTTTAGTCAAAAAAAGAAAACCTCCAATCAAGTGGAGTCAGTTTAGGGCTGAACATCCGAGCGATAAGTCGCCAGTTAGGAAGTTTTCTACCAAAGAAAGACCCAGGTGGGGCTGTGATTGCCGCCCCAGCAAGGTCTAATAAAATTATATCACTAATAACACTAATTCCCATCAAAACGCACAAATAAGCAATGTGGGTAATCAAATCTTTCTCTGGCCGTCACAAGAAAATCATGGACTTCATGGGATAGCTTAGCAATTCTTTTGTTGCCATTTTCTAATGCATGCTTTTCTACAAATAAGAAGTCTTCCGCAACTGGATAAATAGGTAAAATCACGTGCCCATAGTAATCAACCGTAGTTAAAAAAGGCAAATCATGACGAAAAACGGACTCAGTTTTCTCAACCTGTTTTTTGTCCAATCCCGATATATCAGGCCGCATAGAGTACTCAATATAATTGAATACCTCGGTTAATTTACGGCTCGGAAAACTATCGAGGTCGATTATCTTATCATTATTGCCTGCACATCCATCGAATGTAATAAGCGACATCCATATCCCATCACAGCCCCATGCATATTTCGCTCCATCGTCCACGACAACATCGTGCAAGACCACAATCCAACCTATCAAAGGCAACCCATTTTTTGACTCTATGCGAGTGCTGTTCGTGTCGTATAAGCCTTGAACGGTGGCTGTTTCAATAGAACCAAGCCCGGCACTATCGTTCTTCCCATAACAGGCAATAAAATCATAAACCTCCCCACGTAAGCGGTGTAGAGCTGTTTTATATTTTTTCTTTTCAGCGTCCGTTGCGGGTTTATTTAGATTGGATATTCTCAGATATTCGTATTGAATTTTGCCAAATGAACTTAATTCTTTAATATCTTCTTCGCCACAATCTACAACAAGACAATACAAGTTATCTCTGGGCTCTATGTTGCGGTCAAGTTTATCACGCGATATAAATATGCCGGTAAAGGTTTTCCATGGTAATTTCTCACCGTTAATTACCCTAAAATGACAATTTCTCCCGTCTGGCAACTCTCCCTCTTGTATCATATTATTATTTTATCATTTAATAACCGTAGCCTCGCATACAATCACTATATGTTGATTCATAAGCAGACTGCGGAACTGTACTATATTGCGAACCACCAACGCCCATGGCACCTAATTGTCTTCTTGCGCTTTCTCTCGCTTGTTCGGCCCGAGCTTTGCAACTGCTTTCCGCCGCCGCTCTTGCTTGTCTTTCGGCTTCTTGCCTAGCTCTTTCTTCAGCAAATGGGTCACTATTAATTGTTGAGCTATTAAAAGGTTCGGTAGAAGTAGTGTTATCAGATGTGCTATTTCTAAGTTCTCTCTCATGTTCCGCAATTATCTCCATAGCTCTAACATAGGATTCGGACAATTTACCATCTCGCGTATATGCGTTAGCCGCAGGCGGGGTATCAGCAAGGCCAATCATTGTGCCTTGGCTATTCTTCGCACAATCATCCTCTGAGGAATGAGTAAAACCAACTTTAGGATTCTGGAATTGTTCATCAGTATAATAACGATAGCCACCATCCGAACAAATCATGTATTGCCATTTTCTCGTCCCACGTCTTATAATTTCTTTGGTAGGCTCTTTGATTGTTTCAACGTTCACGATGTCGGTATTTCGTACCTCACCGGTTATTAACTTCTTCTTTTCTTCGGTATAAATCTTTTTAATTCCATCCTCGCCAGTCTGTTTAACTTTCTCCGTTCCAAGCTCGAGGCTGTTATCATCTTCATATTCAGTATAAAAATAAATTGGCTCTTCACTTTCGATTATTTCTGTCCTAGTGATAGAATTATCTAATATTATGCCCAAACTAATAAGCACAATTACTGCCGCAACAGAATAATAAATAATTAAGCCAACTTTTCGACGGGGCTTTTGCTGGTTTTTGGCAGTCGTCTTCTTTTGCTTAACTATCTTTCCGGTTTTCTTCTTTGATTTCTTACCCATACAATATTCCTTTAAGACGTTAATAATATCCAAACCAAAAGAGCTACTCCAAAAACTAATATTGCTAACCACTTTCTTTTGAGAAGTTCGTATCTTAACAAATCTTCTGATGTTTTATATCCTTTTTTAGACAGAGAGCCATCTTTTTTCTTGTACCTATATAAGCCATCTTTGCATTGTACTATCTTAAAGTGGAACATATTTTAAAGCCTCCCAAACATAAAAACCACGAGTGCGACAATCAAAGACAGTACGGCCAAAAGACAACATACTTTTAGGCGAAATTTTACAGCAACCCAACCCGATAGATTTTCTAGTTTTTTAAATCTCTTCTTTGAAAGATTACCATTTGCTAATACCTCGCGATAAAAACCATCGTCATCTTTTTTATAGCGAAAGCTCGTTTGCAACATTACCATACTACTTACCTCCGCTATTTATTAAAAAACCAGCTAATGAGACTACTCCTGCGAATATCGCTATTACCGCCATAACCTCCCAATCTCGAAGTTCTTTCATTGAGTGCATTGTATCTATGGCGCTTCTTTCTTTAGACCACTTAGTACCTTTAATAAGCCCAAAGAACCAATCTTTTCTGTATTGGAACATACCGTTTTTGGTCTGACGAACCGGGTATCTATAAGCTCTATTTTTAACTTCACCATTTGGTTTTATTTGGTAGCAATAGAAATAATCATCCCCCTCAAATTTCTTTAATTTAAAATAAAGCATTTCTATCACTCCTCATATCATTGAATATAGAAGTCCTTAAATAAAAAGGACACCGTGCGACGGTGTTCAGATTCGTTTTCCCGCAACAGGTTTTGCCCGATTGCTTGCACACGGTGCCCTTTTTTGAGCAAAACCGTGTCTTTACGGGCACTCCTATATTGGGAGCGTTTATATTGAATCTGAACATATTAATTATATCATAATTTGTATCAAAAAGATAATGCGTACACGCACTAGAAACAAAAATATACAGGTCGGGTTAGATGTTCTGCAACAGAGGTGAACAGGTCGGGATTACCTAGAAACACTACAAAATAGTGAGAAATAAGTCTTAGCCATCTTAGATAAATAAAGATGGCGGTGGAAACGTCAATAATAGAGATAAACAGATGGCGGTTTGTTTTTTGACTACCTTACAAAAAGGTAAGTATTTTTTGAGTTTTACAGGGAAAAAAGGTAAGTATTTTTACATACTTGCACGTGGTATCTATACGTAAATAAAATGGAATTATGGAGAACGAATATAAAAGGCCAGCAAAGAAAAAAGATGGCTTTTTGTGTTCTGATAAAATAATCATTTCTGTAAAAGAGGCCCGAAAACTATTAGGTAAAGATTGCTCCGACAAGCTATCAGACGCCGACCTTTCTAGAATGATTGGCGTGTTTTCTAAGCTAGCAAATAGCCTAGTCGATACAAGTGTCGTTCCAAAATCCAAAGTGGTGTTATAATAGAATTATCATGAATGATGGAATACGTAGACTTGCCTACGGATATACTCGAGTATCAACCGACGAGCAAGTTCCTGGTGCCTCACTTGAAAATCAACGTTTAGCAATCCAAAGATATGCTGACGAAAATAATATCGAAATAGTTGGCTGGTATACCGACCCAGGATACTCTGCTAAAACCGCAAATCGTCCAGACTTGCAAAAAATGCTTAATGATATTTACGTGCGCAAAGGAGAAATATCCTATGTAATTGTTTATAACGTCAGTCGTATCTCCAGGAATCTCGAATCTTTTAGCAAAGATATTGGTTATCGTATGGCTGGATGTGGAGCAACGCTCCTTTCTACTCTAGAAGCTATAAACGATAAACCAGAGGGTCGCTTAATGCTTAATATCGCTCTGTCCGTTCACCAGTACGACAACGATGTTAAAGCTCAGACCGTGAGAGATAATATGACTCTCTTAGCAAAGCAGGGCTGGTGGATGTCGCACCCGCCATTAGGATTGAAATTAAAACACATTCTTATTGACGGGATAACGACGAAAGATGGCAAGAAAAAATATCATAATACATTGGAAATCGACCATACAAACAACATAGGCGAAGACATTAGATTTTTACTTAATCGTTTTTCCGAGGGAGATATTAACATAGCTGATTTGTTAAGACTCGCTCAAAAAATGGGCGTAAAATCTAGAAATGGCAAACTTATTAAGTTCACAACATTAAATAACATACTTCTTCAATCTGCTTATGCTGGCTATAATTCTTCTCCAAAACTATTAAAGGGGGAACCAGCTAAACTTAAAGACTTCGATGGGATTATATCATTAGAAACTTTTAATAAAAACCAAAAAATTCTAAAAGGTGATATGAGAGAATTAACTCCTAGCGATGACGCAATGTATCCACTAAAGAAAACTCTTATTTGTTCGAAATGCGGTAAGCCAATTCGTGCAAGTGCGCCTACAACGGGAAGTGGTAAAAAATCGCCGAGATACCATTGTTGCGAAAAAGGGCATGGCTCTATCGGAGTAGCCGAAATGCACCAATTATTTGTGGATTACATCAAAGATATTACGCCCAATGATGGCACAGTCAAATTGTTCAAAGAAATAGTAAAAAGAACAGCCGCCAAAAAACTAGGTGATACGAACAAAGAATTGGCAAAATGCCGAGAAGATATATCGATTATCGATTCTAAACTCAACAGTGCCTTAGACGCTCTTCTAGAGGGTAAAATCAGCCAAAATGAAAAAGCTAGATATACTGACGCTTTGATGTTTAAGCGAAACGAGCTAGACCAAAAAATACTAGAATTAGAAAAGACACAACGCATTAGCGAGTCGACTATTGAATATGTATGCAACTTTATCACCAAGCCAGCCAAACTCTGGATGGATTCCGACCTCGAATCTCGCCAAGCGTTCCAAACTACCATGTTTCCAAATGGCCTACACTTTGATATAAAGGAGCGAAAATTTGGAACGGAAGATTTAGGCCCACTTTACTCTGTTATTTGCAACAAAAAAGAATCAATTTCTGACTCTAATTCCAGTATGGTAGAGCCGACAGGAATCGAACCTGTATCGCAGACTTAGAGGGTCTGGGTCCTATCCGTTGAACGACGGCTCCACCTACAATTATTATACACTATTTTACTGGTTTACGCAATTTGTAATAAATCGATGGTGCAAACCGAATTGGCGCCAATATCTGTTGCGCCGTATCTTCCATCTTCACTAAATTATTGGTCTTAAACACCTTTTTTAATGCCTTACTTCTAAAATTCGACACCGACAGCACTTTCTCACGCTTAAAACCAGTTTTCTCAAAGATTTCTTCCACATACTTCGGATGGTAATTATAAAACCCGCCCGCCGATATTTCCTTGTAATTTGCTACCTTTTTATCAAACGGGTTCACTTTGCTCTTACCAGTAATAAATCTTGCCATCTTTGGCAAAGTACGCTTATTTGCTACCTCGATTACTGCCACACCGCCTGGCTTCAAAACACGGTATAACTCCGCCATTGCCTTATCCATATGCTCCAAATGATGCGTTACTCGTACCATCATAAGGCCATCTAGTTCTTCGTCCTTAAACGGCAACTCATAGATATCACCAACCTTCGTCTCAATCTTATCACCATATATCTCTTTAGCCTGTTCCAATTCAGACTTTGAGTAATCGAAAAGATACACTTTATGTGCACGCTTCAAATATTCATTTGCGAGTCGACCATACCCACCACCAATATCGGCAAATTTCTCCATCCGCTTTGGCAATAGCTTTCGAATGGCCATTCTATCCGCCTGATCTTCATACTCACGATCAGCATCCTCCCAGAAGATTTTTTTATAATCATAACCGTTATAGTCAGAAATAACTTTTTCACTCATAGTAAATATATTATATCACACGTGACACTTCTTCGAGCGTTGTCTCGCCCTTCAAAGCCGCAATAATACCCTTCTGCTCCAAAGTCAACATACCATGCGCTTTAGCCACCTTTTCAATCTCATTTACATTGATATCCGCCACATCACCTCGAATGAATTTTGCAATATCATCATCCACCACAAGCTGCTCCATTAACACTGTACGTCCACTATAACCAAATGGGTCACTATCCGTTACTACTGGGTCATAGAGTACAATATTATCAGAATCAAATTCGGATGGCTCCTCCAACTCGATTTCTGCCGCTCTAGCCGATAATGCCTTGTCCAATTCATTTTCCGTCTCAGCACTAGTTTCTGGGGCAACCTCTTCATTACCATCGCTCTTAGGTTCAGTTTCCGGCTGCTCTTCTGGCAAATCCTTCGGTGTCTTTATCCCCTTCAACCACTTTTTATCTACACCAGTCAGAACCTCGCGAATATACTTTGCTTCTGCTTCTGTTGCTCGCCTTGCACGTTTCGAACCAGATAGCTTTCTCACTAATCTCTGTGCTACAATCAGTCTAATCGAAGATGCAAAAATTGGATTTATGCCAATTAAATCAATCATTCTTGAAAAAGCCGCCGACGTAGAATTGGCATGGAATGAAGACAGCACCAAGTGGCCAGTAATAGACGCCTGTATTGCCGTCTTTGCGGTATCGGCATCACGAATCTCACCGACCATTACCACGTCCGGATCTAGACGAAGCACACTACGAAGTCCGTCCGCAAATGAACCACCGCTATTTGTATTAATCGGAATCTGCGAAATACCCGTAATGCCATATTCAATCGGATCCTCCAAGGTAATAATCTTTCTATCTGTAGTATTTAATGCATTAATCATAGAATAAAGTGTCGTGGATTTACCAGAACCCGTTGGGCCAACCATCAGTACCAACCCACGTGGATGCGAAATCACCTCGTTAATCTCCGCTAACTCTTCATCGGCCAAACCAAGCAAATTAAGATTTAATAAAGACTCGTCAAAGTTAAACAACCTCATCACTGCGTCTTGACCATACATTGTCGGAATCGTTTCTACACGAATATTCAGAAGGTGCTTTGCCCCATCCTGTATAATGTCTTTCTGCATATGTCCAGATTGAGGCTTATTTGACGCCGTAGAAACATTTGCCCGCGACGAAAGCTCACCCATCAAGATACGATATCTATCTCTATCAATAATCGCCACAGGATGAAGCATGCCGTCTACACGCATCCTAATTCGTATTTCTTCCCGCAAATTCTCAATATGTATATCAGACGCGCCCAGTTTGTCCGCCTGATCAATCAAAAAGTCAAATACTTTTTCAGTTGACACTTGGTTCAATGTCTGTGACACTTTTTCTATTGTCGCCGAATCACCTTCGCCCGCAATCTGAATGTCATCATATGTCGCCTCCATCGGCGGATCGTAACGAAGCATTAAAATTCTGTATGCCGCATTAGAGATCAAGAAAAAGTCTGCCCTCTCACCATTATCAGTATATTCTTTTCTCATTGCCTGAATCAAAGAACGTGGCGTTTGACTTGTCACCATAAACTGATAGTGTTCCTCACCATTGCCTTTAGCCAAAGGCAAAATGATATCCTTGTGCATCTGCTCCACCGTCAATAAATCTTTTACCAACGGCATAGTATTCTCGAAATTCCGTGTGTCGAGATATGGCAAACCTAATATCCGCGCCCGCCCCGCTGTTGCTTGCTCCTCATTCTCGCGCCTTTTTTCTTGTATCTCCTTTTCGTTCATACGCCCATTATACCATAAACATTTTTATTTTACATTTTTCTATGATAAAATATTCCTATGGCAAGAAAAATCAAATTGCACTCAGTCGCTAAACAAAATCGTAACAATAATCATAAACATAGCGACAAACGCAAGCATCCACGCCTAAAAAACGGGCGTTAAAATAAGCCCTGCGAGGGGCTTATTTTTATTTAATATCTACTCCTCCAAATATCGCTGTTCCGTTAATATAAATTGTTGGCGCCTTATCATTCGGCGTATTATCTTTCTTATTCGAAATACCACCAAAAACAGAATTAGATTTAATTTTAATAACCACATCGTCTGGCACCAAAATGTCAATCCCACCGAAAATCGCCTTCGCATTGATTACAACATCTTTTTTAATAATAGCTTTCCTCAAATCCAATTTTAGCCCGCCAAAAACCGCACCTACAGTTTTGCCTTTAAATTCTTCGCCAGCAAAGTTTATGTTCTGTCCACTAAAAGCCGCGCCGATCGCATCGTCGTCATTCAAGCTCTTATTCAGTTTACTTATTTCTTTATCAAATTTATGATTAAATAAATTCTTACAGATTATAATAATACCAACCGAAATCACAACAACTGGTAATACCATTTTCCAAAGTACCTCAAACGAAATGACTTCTTGACTGGCAAGAAGCAACAATACTCCAGCAATTATTCCAGCTAAATTTCCAATCCTTTCGCCCTTTTCAGTAATTAGCCCAATTACACAAGGAACAATTATGAATAAAGTCCACCACCCATCGAAAAACAAATCAATGCTCCACCAACCTACAGCATTACCGCCTAAAATAACACCTAACGCAATCAGCACTAGCCCCCACATTATACCCTGAACTTTTTTCATTTTTCTCCTTTTAATTACGCCTTTATTATATCACAAAAATGTGATATAATAATATATGGAAGGGTGGCCGAGTGGTTGATGGCACTGGTCTTGAAAACCAGCAGATTAACGTCTCGCAGGTTCGAATCCTGTCCCTTCCGCCAAAAAAGACCCCGCAGGGCCTTTTTTTATTCTGCATTCGTATAAGTATTAACTACATCATCCAAATCATCAATCGCCGACAACAGGTTCTCCAATTTTTCGGCATTTTCACCCTCCACCGGCACGTATGAGGTTGGCACATATTGGAGCTCCGCCGAAGTCACAGTCATTCCTGCATCTACTAGCGCTTGTCGGACTTTCATCAAATCAGACGAAGCGGTATAAACCACCGTCCCTTCGTCCTCATCCACCACATCTTCTGCACCTGCATCAAGCGCCACCATCATTGCGTCATCGCCTTTTTCAGATATTTCAATCACGCCTTTGCGCGCAAACTGAAACATCACGCTTCCCGGATCAGCCATTCGCCCACCAGATTTATCCAAAGTGTGTCTTACTTCCGGCATCGTTCGATTTTTATTGTCAGTCGCCACCTCAATAATAATCCCCACGCCGCCAGGACCATAAGCCTCATACACTTCTTCAATTAAAGCCGCCGCCGACTTATCCGCTACACGCGCAATCGCCCGCTCAATATTTGCTTTTGGCATATTTGCAAGTCGCGCCTTTTCAAGCACCATCGCTAGGCTCGGATTCATCGCCGGATCAGTCCCCGCCCTTGCTGCAATCGCAATCTGATTTCCAATCTTGGTAAAAAGCGCGCCGCGCTTAGCGTCCACCACCGCTTTTTGTCGCTTCGTCGTCGCCCATTTACTGTGTCCTGACATAAAAATTACTCCAATTCGATTTACTTCTCTTAATTTTACCACTTTTTCCATTAAAAGTAAAATCCCAATCGGAATATAGATCAAAAACATCCACGGATTATATGGTTCAATTTTTACTAAAAAATATTCCATTTTACCAAAAAAGTCCACCACCCCGATATGAAAATCCAACAGCCAAATCGCCATCGATGATACCACTGTTTCCACGAACGGTAATCCTGCTACCACACCAGTCAAAAATACCAACCCCATCGCCACTGATAAAGTCGGCAGAATTAACAAATTCGCCACTACACTAATTAACGACACCTGCCCAAAATAAAATAACGTAATTGGCAGCGTCATTAACGTCGCTGCAAGTGTCGTAAGGATCGTCGACGCTATAAATCCAGGCTTTCGAGTACCATAAAAAATCTTATTTAATATCGGGCCAACTAGCATTATCCCCGCATAGCTCGCAAACGACAACATCCAACCCAAATTAATAATAAACGTCGGATCAATCAACAATGTTCCCGCCATCACCATCAAAATCATTCTAACTGGCGCAATCTTCCTTCCTACATACCACGTGATAAGAGTCAAAATCGCCATCACCCCTGCCCGCAAAATCGACGGTGTCCACCCCACCATACACATAAAAAACACAATAAAACCTATTGCCCCAAACACACCAGCAAATCGCGACACTCTTCCAAAGATTTTTCGTGCCACCTCCACCAAAATCGACAAGTGCGCTCCACTTGCCACTACAATATGCGTTAACCCCACCACTCGTAAGTTTTCCGACAAATCCTTCGGCAAACCAGATTTCATCCCAAGCAAATAGGACAATCCTAGCTTCACTTCAGGCTCGGGTATAAGCTCAGCAATCCTCTCAGCAAACCAATCTCTTGCCGACACTACTACTCCATCTATTCCATCTTTATCCGCCTCTACACTCTTCGTCCACTCCTCTCCATTTGTTTCCGCTTCAATCAGTACGTTAGCTACTCTCCAAAAACTCAACAAAAATCCCGCCGCAAAGGCCAAAACCATCATTATCATCAGAGGTCGAAACAAAGAAATCACAAACAAAATCCCGATCAGCATCAAAAACCAGGCCGATGTCAAAAAATTAACTCTCAAAATCAACCCCAAAATCACTCCACCAATTATTCCAACCGACAGCCACACCACACACCAAGATTGATGTATAAATTTTTTCATGTTCCCCACCCTAACACACCCTATCAAAAACCTCAACCCCCTACCCCAAACTTATAAAACACCCAAGCTACGACTCGCTTTATTTCCCCTTTAATCTATGTTATAATATATTATATGCACCCGTAGCTCAGCGGATTAGAGCGTCTGTCTTCGGAACAGAAGGTCGTGG
>CAMKOB010000004.1 GCA_946414345.1 uncultured Candidatus Saccharibacteria bacterium
GCTCCAGAATGATTGATGGCAATATATGGTTGCTTCTGGGTATCATGAAACAATGTATGCTGTTCACTCAATTCCTGAGTAAGCTTTTCGATTAACTTCTGGCCAGAGCTCTGCTCCGTATCATCATTATCCTTATTCATTCCAAAGGTCCTTATGCTCTTGTTTTGTTAATCTTTTATACTCTCTAACAGTATCAACTGGTCGTCCGTCTATATAAATTCCTGGCGGCAAGCAGGCTTCACTTTTTCCGTCATACTCTAGCATGGCAGTGATAGCGTCAATAGTTTCGCCGATTCTATTTCCCCAGCATTGATGATATACTTCTCGAGGCATTTCGTTTTCTACGAAATCGCAGACAAATCTGACAAAATCGATATAGCTATTTAGAAGCACTTCGTCTTTTATCCATAAAGCCTCGTTTTCATGTTTTTTTGTAACGCTGATTGAATGTCTCGTTTCTACAAACAAGAATTTTTCCATCATTTCATTCACTATACAATTCGGATAGACAAACTCGATTGAGTGACCTAACCTAGCAATATCCTTTTCGTTTTTCATATTGTCCATATAATTTCTCCTTATTTAATTGTTGATAATTGATGTTCCCGCAAAGCCTTAGCTAAGCAGAATCGCACCACTGCGATACCTGCGACCTCCGGCTGTATTTCTTCCGGCAGGTCAATGCCAAGGCTACGCATGAGCGACTCAAACTCGCTTATCTCTTTGTCGGTTAACATATGTTTTCCTGATTAAAGTTGATATTAGTTCTCATAAACGTCGCATAGAGTAGGGATAACGGATTATCTGCGATAAAAGTGGAGGTAATACTTTTCAGATTTTTCCGAAATAGCTAAACTATGCGACGAGTACGATTAAGTGGGGTGCCTCGTCTAAATTGTTAATTTTCGATACTCGCTCCATTAGCTGCCTGCGTGTATCTGCACTCGATTTTATTTGATACAAAATAACCCTACATATGAAATGTAGGGTAAGTGTTGGTAAACTGTAGGTACGATTAAGATGTTAGAATGCTTTTTATCCTATCCACCGACACTTTCTTTTTCTTTAATTCCTTAAATGTGGGTTTAAAGTTGGCGATAAGACTTCCTCTATCTCCATGAATCGTAAAGAATGCATTATATATCATCGGGTCTTTAAAAATTCTTTGCAGTGCATCGTAATTCTTATATTTAGATTGAGGGTTAACGTCGGTAATTTTAAACTCTTTACCTTGATGATTAAAAGCGTATTCTATGAATGGCTCGAATAGCAAACCTTGCGATAGATGGTCATTGACGACATATTCTCGCCCATCGATAAGGATCGTTAATACACCGTTCTTTTCCTTAAGTTCTAAAGCAACACTATCTTCGTTTATATTTTTCGTTTGCGGTTTATCGTTCAGAATTGCCGACACGCCTTCTTTAAAACCGTCATACATAGTGACTTCAAATTTAACTATACTTAGGCAGTAAGATACGAGGTCATTCCATCGCCTTTCGTCTTCCTGGTCGACAACGGGCTCAATATAATCAAATTGCCGGCAAATATATGGGTCGTCAGTATCGAGAACTTCCTGCTTATTTTTATAGAGCCGTTCATGGCTAAACGTAATGCAATTAGGCTGCCTTTCAAGAAGTGTAAGAATCGCTACGATATCATCGACGTCGAGGTCTTCGATATCCCTAGAATCAAAGATGTGATGGTTTCTATCTAAAATAGCATCTTCGCATCGCTTAGTAAGAAAATCAGCCAAATGCGTTATTTTTGCTATTCTATTCATATCTTATATTATACCATAATCCCAGATAAAATCATCTCCGCAAGGGCTCGCAAACGGCGTTCTGGAGCGTGTTTGGACTTGAAGCGAGAACTTATCTAGCTTTGCGATAAAAACGTCCAAAACTCGCTTTAAATGCTCCGTGGACATTTTTGTCAAAAAGGCTTTATTTTTCTCATAAATGAGAGCAAAATTTCAATTTAATTATGAAAATGCCGAAAAATATCACGATTATGAAATATCTCGGTACCGATGGCGAGTACCATTTCGAGATTATTGACGACTTGCAGTTTCCGAATCTTGAAGACGGGCTTAATTATCTCGCTAGGCTAGAGCGTCAACTTTGGGCTGATGGCGAGATTGTAGAGCATTTATGGACTAGGACGTCAGAAAGTTGCGGTGCAATATGAAACTTCTTCAGCCCGATATTTGTCGAAACTTCTACCGCTACGAGCAAGTTCGTAGGGGCGGTAAATACAATATGATTATGGACGCAAGGCTTGCGATGTTAGAGGCAAGGCTGAGTGCGAAAGAGTATGCAAACGTGATTAGCCATTATTCCGAGTACAAGTCGGCAATAGAGGAGAGCTTCGACTCGATAGATAATTTTATGGAGGTTTTTAGGTGCGACTCTTAGATTACGAGTGTCAGACTACTTTCTGGCAAGACTTCACTATTGCCGATAAGTTTGGGCTTGAGGCAGTTAAAGACACTTATAGGAGAGCTAAGGAAGAATGGGGCGATGACCGTATATATGGTACCGAGCTCTCGATGGTGCTTAATCATAAGTGCTGGTATTATTACGAGCGGAACAATACCTTAAGCAAGCTATATGCTGACCTTTGGGCTGAGTATCACGACTACGTGCTTGATAACTGGAAAGGAGAAGATTTGCAGTATTATCTGCGAATTACGGATTGAGATGATAATCATAAACGGCAACGAAGTTATCGATAAGTGTAGTATGTGCGGTAAAGACTCGCATTTGCGATTGACGGATGAAGAATTGGAAGCACTCAAAACGTATCTATCTAATGGTGGTTATATCCAAGAATGCTTGCCCTCGCTAAATAAATGCGAGCGTGAGTTTATTAAGAGCGGGTATTGCCCAAGTTGCCAAGAGCTAATCTTTGGCAATAGAGAAACCGAGCGAATCATTTAGTATTATTTTCGCTTTTTACGACGGTTGTTTGCAAAAATCGATAAATTCTTCTTTGCTCATTATCTTTTCGTCGCCACCCATATATCGATAGATACGCCAAGTATCTTCACGCATAATTGGAAGATAGAATATCTGGTCGGTTAGTTTTGACGCCTGTTTATACGCTCTTTTAAGTTCTTCGACTTTAGATTTGTAAATATTATTCTCAAAACCGCCCACCATATTAGATGAGATATTAACGCTCTTTACTTCGAAGATATGGATACGCCCAAAGCTGTCTTTCATAACGAAATCCGGATATGACGAATGTAGAGCACCCATATAATACTCGAATTTAATCGAGGAGTTTCCGACATAATTTTTGCCCCACATATAGATATACTTCGATTCGCCGATAAATTCTGGTTCAGTTTCCCCAAGTAGATTTGTTCTTCCGGCGTTCGGATTCTTCTTGCCAACGAGTTTACGTGCAGCGACACGATCGCCAGTAGTATTGTCGTCTTTTGCGAGTTCCTTTAGAATATCGACCCATTCGCGTTCAGCCTCGCTATCAAAAGAGAATTTGTCTTTTCCATCGGTTCGTTTCCAAACCCAATCGGCAATATTAACATAATGGTCGTTATCCATATAGTGTGAAGACGGAGCGAACGACACTTCTATTTCTTTGCCGTTTTCATCTTTCGCGACTTCCATACTGTCTTCATAGTTGCAGACGTACTCGTTGCTTTCCTTTGCTATGGCTTCGATATTCTCCGTAAACTCTCTCCATTTGCCGTAATCATCGGAATACTTATCGCACATCTTCTGAACGCTAGCGTCGGCTTTCTTATAATCGGAATAGAGCTTGAAGATACTAGTTGGAGCACTAACTTTTTCTTGCTGTCGTAAAAATTCGGCTAATTTGAAAGAAGATTTTTGAGAAAGTTCTTTTAGCTTTGTCGTCTTAATTTTGACTTCATCGGTAATAATGTCGCTATCTTGCCATAACTTTACGCCAAATGTTTTCCTTAAATCTTCTGGGATAATACCCCAAATCCATGCCGTCATTGCAAGCTCTTTGGCTTCATCGCTAAGCGTCTCAAAATCAAGCAGTCTAGGGTTTCGTCGAACGCGACCCATAACTTGCTCATCGAGTTGCTTGCTCTTGCTATCACGCATTTGGTAAAGCATGCAAGCACGAGGAATATCCCAACCTTCAGTGATAACCATCTTAAAGATGATTATGTCGATGGTTGAAAGATTTTCTTTTGCGTAGTCTTTCCACTTAGATACGGGCAGCTTTTTTGCCTTAAACGTATCATTTGTGTCGCATTCCTTTTCGTTATTTACGATTAGCATCCACTTTAAGTCTGTGTGCTCAGCTTTATTCAACTCAGCCTTTATTTCCTGTATTTCAGTGTCGGCTTTATCCTTATTGGATATTTGAATGATTAAGCAGGGATTTACGCCCAATAAATTACGATATTCGCCTTTTATGTCCTCAAACTTATTAATAGCGTCGGCAACCTTAACGTTTTCATCGTCTACTAGCTCAATATCCTTTATAAGCTTTGCGTTTACGGCGTCATCATTTTTAATCTCGACGTCTGGGTGTTGCCCACGAGATAGTTTTGGAGTGGCTGAGAAATTATAGATTTTCGCAAAATGTTTCTCAGAAAGATTATCTAGATTATTGGTTGCGATATGGCACTCGTCCTTGATAAGATATATTTTCTTTTCTGGACCGCCAAGACTTTTCATGAGGGTAATATCGAGCAAGAAGCTTTCCATTACACCTTGCATTAGTTTTCCGCCCTTTTTGTATAAATCCCGAGGCAATAAATATACGTTATGGTCTGGGGGGATAAATAGCGTTTCTTCGCTCGTTGTTTGAGTATTTATAAGGTATGGGTTGAGATTAGGGAACTCGCCACGAATAGAGGCGTACTCTTCAAATTTTTCGTAGTTCTGCTTTGCTAGGTCACCTTTTGAAAGAGAAGACACCAAGAAGACAACGTCGTGGTCTTTTGCGAGAATTTGATTCATCATATCAGCCATCATATGCGTCTTACCGCTACCAGTTGGTGCCTTAAAAGTTATCTCGTCCTGAGTTTTAGTTAATTCAACTAGCTTTGCGACGGCTTCGTTTTGTAGGTCTATTGCGTCTTGGGGCATTATTCGGCTCCCTCAATACGCTTTTTGTAATCGCTATCTTTTTCTACGGATTTTTGAGTATTATCGAAGTTTTCGCACACCCACTTTATCTTCTCTTTTGAGTTCATTTTTTCTTTATCATAAAGCGTTTCGTCGATTACATCGAACGGAGTTTTGCCTTCGGATGATTCAAAATTTGCGACGGTTTCTATATCATAGACGTCTAAATTATCGCCGTATGGCTCATTGTTTTTAATCCAATCAAATTTTTTGTTGCCGTCATAACATTCACCAGTCATAATACGCTTTAGACGCTTAGTAGTCACGTCAACCGCAATTCCATTTGGGTTAAGTTGGTTTTCTTCATTGTTTGTGACGAGAATAAATTCTCTCTTACCATCATCATCTCTGTTTAAATCCATTACAGCATGTCCAGTTGTCCCAGATCCGGCAAAGAAGTCTAATACTTTGGCGTTATCCTTAATCGAGCCGAGTTTTATGATTGCTTTTATTAGCTTTACTGGCTTAGGGTTTTCAAATGGATATTCTCCGCCAAAAATTGACTTTAACTCTTCGGTCGCGTTATTATTAGAGCCAAACTCTTCCCATGGCCACCAGTTATTCGCACACTGTCCTTCACCTTCAACAGACGATTGAAACACTTTGATTCTCGGAAATCCATCGCCGCCGTTTGTCCAATGTACAGTGTTGTTTTTTATATGCTCCTCGAATGTTTTCTTCGAACCGCTCCATGTTCCTTCTAGAGTCTTACCGGAAGGTGTTTTTATTGCATATGTGCTACCATTTCGACCATTTGAGATTTTCCATGGCTTAGATGTCCATGGACCCCTAGGGTCGTTGTCTGGATTAGAGAATTTCCCAGTGCTATTAACTTTACCGATACCAGCTTGTCTGTGATAATCGAGATTTTTTGAATACACGAGAATATGCTCTGCGACCAAGCCAATCATCTTAGTCTTGTCGTTCGGCTGATTGCTTCGTCTACGCCAGTGTATATTACCTTCAAAATTACGCTCCCCGAAAACCTCATCAAAAAGACATTTTACATAAGCTTGATTTCGGTCATCCATGCTACAGAATATCACGCCATCTTCAGATAGTAATTGTTTAGCAAGTTCTAATCTTGGATAGAGCATCGAAAGAAGATTATCGCGTGTAATTGCGTTGTCGTAATTAGTCTCGGCAAATTCGCCCATACTATCTTTTCCGTATGGCGGGTCAATATAGATTACATCAATCATCCCACGATATTCGACGAGGAGATTTAAGAGTGCGTCATAATTATCCCCAATAATTAATTTGTGAGTAACACCTTTTTCGTCGGTTCTAAACGATAGATCATCATTCTTTTTAAAATACTTAATTGTGTCGGTAAATTTTTCGAGTCTTTTATCGAAGTGTAAGCCCGTTCTGCGATATGTGGTGCCTAACTCGGCTATAGCAACGGCTTCAGTTAGAGTATCAGCGTTATTGATTAGTTTTTTAAGAAGGTCGGCATTAGTTTGCTCAATAATTTTATCTTCAATACGGCGATCTATCTCAGCCAAAAGCTCCTGTTTACTTTGTTCAAGATTGTTGTCTGGCATAAAGGTTTCCTCCGCAATTAAATGATAAATGTCCTTATACCCATTATATCACAAAAAGCATAAAATCTGAGACTGCTAACACCTTAAGAATTGACAAAACCGAGAGTTTTATTTACGCTTATATTTCTTCTTTAGCTCAGGGTTGTTGTCTATGATACTAATGATTCTCGGCTGCAGGAAATACCGCACTTCTAATTGCCCGTCGAATCTTGGACCAGTCATTTGTGTTTTTCCAGCCATACTAATTATTCCTAGACTATTCAGCTCTATAACTAGTCCGTCATTCATAGGTAGGCTCAGTGTATGTGTTCTGTCGGCAAGAAACTCTCTTATCAATGTCGTTTTGACGCTATCAGCACTCAGTAAGTATGCCTCGGTTTTTCTATTGATTCTTTTCCAAGAAATCTTATCGGCTATCCGCTTGACGATAAATACCCCTAGCATGATACTCAAGATAGAGATTGATAGTATAAATACGGGTCCAAGTATAAATCCAAAATCATTCCGAAAATTTACCATATATAGTGCGTTAAGAGCTTCTTCCGGTAGAAACAGTATTAAGCCGGACGCTAAAGAGATAGCCCCAAGTATGCTTGGTGGCAGTTTTAGGATTTCTAGAAAATCTTTTACTGATGGCATATCTTATATTATACCATGAGGATGCCTTTGGTAGGGGGCGTGAACCCCTTACAAAAACCAGCCCATCAGGACTGGTTATTTCGTGCTTAAAATGCCTACCTACTTGGCTTTTGCCCAAACTTCATCAAGTTCTTCGAGCTTTTTAATCCTAGCCTCAGACTCGTCTTTCATTAACTGTTTGTGTTCTTCTTCGTTTAGGCTCTTAATCCAGAGTAACTCTTTCATTTCGCCTGTATAGAGCATTTCGTCAGCCTCAACCTCCATTAGGTTTACGCGATTGTCGACCTCGTTGTCTGGCATATCTATTTTCGGCATCGAGCGATATCGAGGCATGCCTTTCTTATCTAAATATTTCATTAAAACTAGTTTTTTCATAAACTAATTTTTGTTCTATTGGTAATTTTGATTGTTAGACGAGGCTCGGTAGTATATCAGGAGTTAGCTCCGCAATCGTTCCGTCGCAAAGCTCTATTTCGCCATCAATTTCACACAGCTCGCATTCTATATTCGTCATAGTAATTTAATTATCCCCCACTTAGTCCCCTTAATATAAAACAGATGACACAATTAGGTGTATTAAACTATGCTTTTGGCTTATCACAAAATGCTACTTGATTCTGATGCTACCGTCTATTATCTCTACTTTTCCAGTATCGATAAAACCTCGTTTGAAATGGTTTTTATAAATACGATCGGCTTGAGAAGAATAGCGTCCTTTTCTGAAAACCCTAGTATTAATTTCTCTAAACACATCTTCAGGAGCAAAGCCGTTTTTATATGGCAGAACTTCTTCTATTATTTTTTGGATATGGTCGTAATGCTCCATTACGTATAGGCTATCCCAACCATCGTTATTACTCCACCCCTTGTATCCGAAGGTCCCCATTCCATATGTTTTACGTAATTTAGATGTCCATGAGCTATAAATGTTTGTCAACTTCGCGTCAACATCTTCAGACCTAGTCTCTATAACTAGTTCATCTTCATACTGATTATCTGAAGCTTCATCCTTAGGCGTTTCTTTGTCGTAATTAGCAATTGCATTTTGTATTGCGTTAAACAGACGTTTTTGAGTATTTGCGTTATCGTGATACCAGTCGGTAGACCAGATTCTGTGGAACTTCCAACCTTGGCTTTCAAGGATTTTTTGCCTTAATATATCTCTATCTCTTGCGGTTCTACTGCTATGATATGCAGCACCATCACATTCGATTGCCAAAACATATCTCCCCTCGATTTCTGGGTGGAGAACGGCTATATCGATTTTGTATCCAGACGATCCTACTTGTGTTTTGAGCTTATAACCCCTGTTTATTAGGACGTCATACACATCTTCCTCGAACTTCGAATCAAATACTGGCGAATCTTCTTCACTGTTTTGATTATCACCCAGCAACGCGGACATTCCGTGTTCGGCATAATCAATAAAATCACGTATTAGTTTTCGCTGAGGATTGTTTTCCGTTCCTCTAACCTCATTTGCTCTAAACGATGAGACTACTGTCATAGAACGTCGTGCACGAGATATGGCAACATTTAATCTTCTTTCACCTCCAACCATAGCTAGAGGACCAAAACGCATTGCGAAAGTTCCGCTTTTATCTTTTCCGTAACCGCAAGATATAATAATCCTGTCTCTCTCGTCGCCTTGTACACGCTCAAGATTTTTCACAAAGAAAGGTTCGGCATTATTCTCATTGAAGAAAGCTTCGCACTCTGGGTGCATGTCCCTAAGCTTATCTATTGCTTCACTGATTGCATTTTCTTGCGATTTACCAAAAGTAACAATACCTAAAGAACGGTCTGGCTGAGTTTTTATATGTTCGAGAACGATTTCTGCGACCATTTCTGCTTCTGGTTTATTGCCACCTTTACTCTCCCAAACGCCATTTTCGCAATAGATGAAAGAGACACCTAAGTTGCCACCTATGGAAGAGGCAGGAAAAGTAGCTAGGCGGCTATTATAAAACTTATTATTCGAGAACGTAATCAAGGACTCATCCTTACTGCGGTAATGCCAGTTTAGATATACGTCAGGAAATGCCGCCGACATTTCGTCAAGGATAGATTCGAGATTGTCAATTTGGGGGTTCTCCTCGTCATATTCATCATCGTCGTCGTCCATAGCGTCAAAGAAGCTTGTAGGAGGCATCTGTTTTGAGTCTCCCGCAACGATAACCTGCTTTCCTCTAATAATGGAAGTAATTGCATATTCTGGCTTAACCTGAGAAGCCTCATCAAATATAACGACGTCGAATTTCCAGTTAGGGTTCATGCCAAAATACGAGGAAACAGTAAGCGGAGACATCATCATGCAGGGCTTTAATGCTGGCAATACTATTGGGAGATTTTTAATAAGTGTACGGGTTGGCATTAACCGAGTCTTCTTCTTGAGTTCTCGTTGTAGTAGCTGAATCTCTCCGCCATGTGCTTGGTTTGCAAAAAGTGAGAAATTAGGCATTTTAGAGAACAATTCACACCTGATTCTAGCTGCGGATATTTCAAGAATCTTCTTATCATATTCGCGGAACATGTTTACGTCGGAATCATGTGCGGTATGATTATACCTTGAATACTTTTTATCGAAGTCTGTCATTTCGAGAGAAAGGACTAAGAACCTTTTCTTAAATATGTCAGCAATTTCGTTCGATTCGTATGTGTTATTGCTATCCTCGATTTTGGTTACAAAATCATTTAGCTTATATTTGCTCAAGAGGCTAGCTCGCGTCTCTATGTAGTGCTGATAATCTGGTAACGAATCGAAATCGAGTTTTTCGAGTAATTGGAGAATATCGGCTTTTTTCGAGTCCGCCGAAGCCTTAAGCTTATCAAATGTAGTTTTGGCTTTAAGATTAAGAGAAGAAATGTCTTTTTTATAACCAGCGATTGCGGCTTCGTTTGTATTATAAGAAATGAGCATGCTTAACGCATTGACATAATCGCCATACTTCATTTTTCTTAAACTTGAGGTACTTAACTTACCGACCAACTCTTTGTAATCGCCAGAGAGTCTACTGAAGAACGAGTTATATTTATTGACCAGCTTCTTGTAGCAATCGTTTGGATTATCTAGCTCCATAAAGTCTTGCGAGAAGTCTTCTAAAATCCTAGTCTTAGTCTCCGAATTGTTCTTTTCGAGGTCCTTAATTTTTTGATTAATATCCTTAATCTGGCTTTGGTACGACAGAACACTTTCGACCAAATTATCTAAATCTTTATGTTCAGACTGCGAGAACGGTATCAAATCTAAAAGGCTAAACAGGCTTTTGCTTGTCGAAGAGATGTTGTCTAATTCGAGTGCTTCGATTTTTTCAGACAGCGTCGACGCATTGATGTTTCCGATTTTCTCTTGAACTTCACGTTTTGTCGAATTACCTAGCTCGCCCTGATAATATTGCCAATAATTCTCAGTAAAATGGCTTGTGTTATCTAGGAAACTTTTTCCATATTCATCGATTGCATAGAAAAGGTCGGTAATCTCGGTATTATAATCAGCATTCCAGTTAAAATCTTCTGGCATATCAAAAACCAGGTCTTTGGTAGAGCGTAGTTTACTAATCTCCCCAATAAGCATATACGGAGTCGTTCCGTCGTCAAATTCTTCATGAAGTTTCTCGGCATAAAGATTTAAATGCTTTCGTTTCTCATCCAAGTCATCATAGACTTTAAGTGCTTCATCAGTAACACTAGTCCTTTTAGACGAAAGCTCTAATGATCTGGCTATTTGGTCGCGTACGTTCTGCTTTTTCGCCTTAGAATTATGCAAAATTAGACAAAAGTCAGCTAGATTCTTCTTCTCAAGTTTACGATATACAACATCGAGTGCGGCTTGTTTTTCCGAGACGAAGAGTACTCTTTTTCCCAAGTAGAGCATTTCGGCGATAATATTCGTAATCGTCTGGCTTTTGCCAGTGCCAGGAGGACCCTGAATTACGAAGCTCTCGCCTTTCTTAGCACGATAGATGGCTTCCTGTTGCGAAGAATCTACTTCGTATATATTTAGGTTATCTCTCGACCTAATTTTTTCTAAATCGGGTTCACCAGACTCATACGAAAAACCTTCATCAACTAGGTTGCCTCCCGCTAAAATTCTGCTAAATGGATTATTCGCAACAAGCTCCTTGTTCTTGTCGAGGTCGTTCCATATTACCAAATTTTGAAAGTTAAAAGTATCAATGACGATGTCGTTTTTAATAGTCCAATTTGATTCTTCGGAAATCTGCCTTTTGAGGTCTGCTAGGTAGATTGAAAGCGTCGAGTGGGTATCAGAGTCTGACGGAAAATCGTCTAAAACGATGTCAAAATCCGTCTCGAACTTCTTCTTGATTATCGGGTTAAGAGATATTTGCTCATCTGTATTTAACGAGATTCTAAACGGTGCACGTCTTCCGTCTTGTTCGATTCTAATTGGGACAAGTATTAACGGTGTCTTAATTTTTGTTTGTGCGTCTTCACGTTCGTACCATTCTAGGAACCCGACGGCAATGTAACCAATATTGAGACCTTTTTCTTCACTCTCTTGTTTTACCTTTTTATAGATATTAGACAGTGCCTTTGTACGTTCTTTTATAATATCGAGTTCTTCGTCAGAATCACCCTCATCATCGTCTTCTTCCTCATTCTCAATCAAGTCGGTCTCAGTGATAAACTCCCAAGTTTTACCATTAAATGCAAGCTCATCGACTTCGCTCAAAACGCTATCGACAGGATTGTCGAAGTATTTTTCCTCAAGCTTTAACGACCCCACGCGATATGGCTTATACCACAATAGACGGTTTCGTTTGGTCATGTCTAATAAAGACTTTTTCCAGCTTTCGATTCTGCTATTGATATTATTTTCAATGAGTCCCATTTGGTTACACAACACTTACCCTCTTCGTTCTAATGAAGAGTTATTTTTAATTATTATAACATATATGCCAATAAAAATTAAGTGCCCATGCTTAAATACCAAAAGCACTTAACTGTCGTGAGTATGGTTATTTATGATAAACGGCAAAACGGACAAAACGGCATTTATGACATACTTATTTAGCTTCTGGGTCATAGTCCTCTAGCCGTTGGCGGATGTCTTCCTTGTAGATGGTTAAAGCCTGCTTAATTTTGCCCAGCCATTTTTTGTTTCACAAAAAAATCAAAAAGCGAGGATATCGGTCTCACTACGTTCGGGACGAATCCTGCCGGTCCAGCCATTTTTTGTTACGCAATTCAAAAAGGGCGCGTAGCGCCCTAGGTGTTGGTTCCCTGGATGATAGATTAGTTGCCTTAAGCATAAAGGGGCCCGCTGTCGCCAGTCGAGTGGACGTTCTTGATGGTGCCGTCGGGATACTCATCCCAGGAGAGGTGTCTGTCGTGTCCTTTGTTCACGACATAAACGGTGTGATGGACATAGCCACTTTTCCGCTCCGACTTTCTTACGCCACCGGCAGCGACGATGCTTGCTGCAGCACGCTCGACATCAACTTTTTGTATTAGTCAATATCTGCGGCCTGTGGGATTTGGTGTTATGAATTGACTATCTGGGCTGAATTTACTTGTTCTCAATAGAAATGCGTGGGTAGATGTTGAGGGAGTAGGGGTCGGTAGACTTTACGCCGGATTCAATTTCGTAGTAGGCGGCGGCGGCGACCATGGCGCCATTGTCACCAGAGAGATAAGGCGCTGGGGAGAAGGCACGGGGTAGGGCCTTGCGGAGTGCCTCATTCGCGGAGACGCCACCGGCGAGGACGATGGATTTTACCTCAGGGTGCTGGGCGAGGGCGAGGTCGAGTTTTTCACAGAGAATATCTACAGCAGTTTTTTGGAAGGAGGCAGAGAAGTCAGCGACTTGCTGGTCGGATAGGTGATTTTTAAGATCGTGACTAGGGTGAGAAATTGGAAGGTTTAGCTCCTTTTGAACGGCGCGGAGGACGGCGGTTTTGAGACCAGAAAAGGAGAAGTCTAGGTTTTCAACTCTAGGGTGGGGGAGTTTGTATTTATCTGGATTGCCTTTTTCGGCGGCTTTTGCAATTGACGGCCCGCCTGGATATGGGAGACCGAGGATTTTGGCGACTTTATCAAAACATTCGCCAACGGCATCGTCGTGAGTGGTGCCAATGATCTCGAATTGGTTGTGGGCTGGCATATACAAAATCTGTGTGTGGCCACCGGAAACTACTAGAGCTAGTATAGGAAATCTAATAAAGCCATCTCGGGGCACGCCGTTTAGCCAGTTGGCGTAGACGTGGGATTTGAGGTGGTGGACAGCGTAGAGGGGTTTGTGATGTAGGATGGCAAGGGTGCGGGCGGTAAGGGTGCCGATTAAGAGTGAGCCGAGGAGGCCGGGGGCGTGAGTGACGGCGATGGCGTCGATGTCATCCCAGGTACAATTGGCGTCTTTTAAAGCTTTTTTGACGACTGGCATCATGGCTTCAAGGTGTGAACGGGCAGCAACTTCCGGGATGACACCACCGTATTCTGCAAAAATATCAATTTGACTAACGACAACGTTCGACAAAATGTCAGTGCCGTTTTGCACTACAGCGGCGGCAGTTTCATCACAACTGGTTTCGATGCCTAAAATTTTCACATCATAATTATACCATAAAATCAGAGGTTAAAACAGCTTATGACGTGACATTTTATTTAAATCATGGTATAATATACAGATAATCTTGCAATTCTAATAAGGGGGTATGACAAATGAGGCAAGATTGGAAGGTAGAGGCCATCCGGAATCCGGAGCAGGTTTATGACAAAATCAAAAGCCTGCCGACACCGACGTATGTGGTGATTCTCGGGCCGGATTGTCCCCTCAAGGATGTCGTTTACAAGGAGTTCGTCAAGCATATTCTTGGGGAGGAGGCTATTAAACGTTTGACAATTGGAGGCACCAATGCCTACATCTCTGAGCTGACGGCGTCTGAGAACACTGGAGTCATCATGCTCCAGGGGAAGGCAGCTTGCGAGTACAAAAGACGGGAAGAGTTTTATGGTTCCCTCCGGGAGGATGGGGCCACGAGTATCGTCGGCGTGTACGTGAAGACTATTCCCTTTGGACGGTTTGGGTCCGAGATCACGCCTAAGCAGCTGGTGGCCATTAATCAGTCTTCGATGCTCTCTGCAAACCCGCCCACAGCTGACGGGTTGGAATATCTGGTGACTATCCGTGACGACTGACTTTTCACCTTCCTAGCACTTTAAACTACGCCTGCGGCAATCGTCGCAGGCTAGTTTTTTTAGATAAACTCGAATATGGAGCGCGTGAGCGGTAGAAGGAGAGCGGCGATCATAACAACGATGACAAAGATTAGGATTGCAGCGCGGAACCAGTTAAGGGGTTTAGAAATTTTATAAATGAGAACGGTATAGATTGCGAACGTAATAATCGCTGAAAGTGTGGTAAGGAGTGGTTTTTCAAAATGATTAACTGTGGCAACAATTGAGAGAATGAGCATTGCGATGGCGATGACAATGCCTGTCGGGACAGAATAATGCTTAATGTTGCTGATAAATTTGTTTTTGATACGCTCAGTGTTGTGCTCAAGCGCTAGGATAACACCGGGGGCGGCAATGCAGACAAAGTTTAGGAGCGTCATTTGGATTGGGATGAAGGGGTAGTTGAGCGGGAGGAAGGTAAATAGCACGGCAAGGAGCGAAGCGTAAACAGTCTTGGCGAGAAAGAGAGAGGTGGAGCGCTCGAGATTGTTGATGGATTGGCGACCTTCGTCGATGATGCTTGGAACAGCCTCGAAGCCGGAGTCGAGAAGGACAAATTTGCTAGCGCGACGGGCGGCGTCGGAGCCTTCGCCGATAGCGAGGGAGACGTCGGCTTCTTTCATAGCAAGGATATCGTTTACGCCGTCGCCAGTCATAGCAACGGTGCTTCCCTGCTTTTTGAAGGCTTTGATGAGTTCTTTCTTTTCTGATGGGGTAACGCGAGTAAAAATGGCGTAGTCTTGAACAAGTTTTGTATAGTTTTTGTGATCTAGGGATGAGAGATCGATGGCGCGAAGGTCTTTGACGCCGACTTTTTCGGCAATTTCTTTAACTGCTACGACGTCGTCACCAGAGATGATTTTGACGGCGATGTCGTTGTCATAGAAGTATTGAATGATTTTGTGGGCGGTGAGACGGATTTCGTCCTCAAGACGGATGAAACCTAGGAGTTGGGTAGAGTTTTTTACCACGGCTAAAGTGCGGTAGCCCTCCGAGCTCTGCTTCACCTGCTTAATCATATCTTTGTCGTCGGTGATGAATTCGATGGCGCCGAGGAGGTATTCAGCATTTTTGGTCTTTATGCCAGAACATTTGCGCTCGGAGCTAAAAGATATTACTTCAGTAATTTCGCCAATTTGCTCTGTGGCTTTATTTTTGGCACTTTTTAGGAACTTTTTTCTTAAAGCGCTTGTGGTTGCGTTTTCGCTTGTCTGGTGGCTTAGAATGGCTTTTAGGACGCTTTCAAACGATTTTTCAATTGGGGTGTAGTCATGGACTGTCATTTTGCCAGTCGTGAGGGTGCCGGTTTTATCAAGACAGATAGTATCAACGCGAGCAAGCGTCTCAATAGCATAGAGGTCTTGAACGAGGATTTTCTTACGACTTAGACGAATAGTGGCGAGAGCAAGAATGGAGCTAGTTAAGAGGACAAGGCCTTCCGGAATCATATTGATTAGTGCGGCGACAGTGCTAGTCACAGCTGTGGTGGCGTCGGCTTCAGTGCGAAAACGCGCCCAGAGCAACAGTGCGCCAATAGGGATAAGAGAGTAAGAAATATATTTGACGATTTTATTCATTAGAGAAAACAGTCTTGAATCTGCGGTTTTGATGTAGCTGGCTTCGGTTTGAAGTTTAGTGACAAAGTTGTCTTCGCCGGTGGTTTTGACTTTGGCTTTTGCGGTGCCGGATACTACGAATGAGCCGGAGACGAGTTGGTCGCCGGGGTGTTTTTCGATGTTTTCCTGCTCACCGGTAATAAATGATTCGTTAACCTCAATTGTCCCAGCCGTTAGGATGGAATCATAGAGAATTTGGTCGCCTAGAGAAAGTACGGTGATGTTGCCTGGCTTTACATCGTCTGAGTCAACTTGTATAGCCTTGCCATCTTTAATAATGGTTGGTTTCTGCTCGGAGAGAAGTTTTAGCTTGTCAACAATGCGTTTGGCACGGAGCTCATTAATGATACTTATTAAGGTATTTTCGATAGCTATTAGAATGAAGAGCATGTTCTTGTAGCTACCGACCAAAAATACCATGACCGCCAAAATGACATTAACCATGTTAAAGAGAGTAAAGGTATTTCTTGCGATGATTTTCCAAGTGGAATTTTGGGATTTGTAATGTTTGTGGGTCTTATTGATGTCTGATTTTTTATTCGGCCTTGCCATAGGATTAATTATAGCACATTTGACTACACTGTGAAAAAATGGTAGAATAGTAGAATAGACCGTGATGGTTGTACATTTCCATTAGTTAGGAGTTAGGAGGGGATTTTTTTGTTTAGGTATCAAAGTAGGAATATCCTAGTACAGACAATCGATAATTGCTCTGATTGTCGCGACAAGGATAGTTGCGACATCTACGCTGGTGGCTTGTCGGCGGAAGATTGCCGACACAAGATTCCGGACCGTTGTCCACGACTACTAAAGCAGTTGGATTACGTGGCGCTTTGCCTTCGGCATCATCCCGAGGTGCAGAGAATGTTCAAAACCATTGTGGAAGAGCCTTGTCTTCACGACCATGCTCTTTTGCACACCGACGTGGTTACCACGATTGGTAGCCAGTTCCTTGATGCCTGCAAAAGCACATCTTTTCGGAAGGATTTGTGTTTGCTCCGCATCGCAGCACTCTTGCATGAGCTTGGACGAGCCGAAGATGCGAAGCACGATTCGACTTTTGCCTCGGCAAGGTTGGCAGAATGGCTACTTTCCCAGGTGAATGGGCTGAGCCTGACGGATAAGCTTACCATCATCGATGCAATTTTGTTCCAAAACGAATTGGAGCGCGTAAAGACGAGTGGTCTGCCCGTCATTGCTGCGCTTTTCTTCGGCGACAAATTGAGCTTTGGTCGGGCGAGCTTTAAACCGAAAATTCTGAAAAACGTTTCTGAACTTTCAGACTTCGACAAACAGGCATATTCGATTAAAAGAGTGTCTTTTAAAGTTCAAAAACAGACTGAGCCGATTGGCGTCTTGACAATCACTTATGATCAACGAGATGCTTTCCTGATGGGATTTGGCGACGAATTTAATACAGAGGCTTTTGCCGCTTGCCCCGAGTTGATTGTCGAGCCCTATGAGGTGGCGAAGCAGTACCTTGGCATTAAAGATTTTCGAGTCCGAGTTCTGTCCTCTTCCCTACGCCATCCTGGTGAACATGAAGAATTGAGGTACTCGATTGAGGATTTCAAATTCCTCTAAACTCTTGACTAGAAAGCGCCCCGTCGGGGTGCTTTTTAGATTTTTTGACATGCGAAAGGCTCGCCGAAATGGGCGAGCCTTTTTGAAAATGGGGTGTTTACCACTTGAAGCTCTCGGCTTCTTCTTTGGTTAGGAAGAAGTGAAAGCCGGCGGCGAAGGCATCGGTAGAATAATCAAAATCAGGAATCTTGATCTCATCACCGACGCGGTATTTGAATTTTCTGTCGAAGGTGGAAATGCCGATCTTGTCACCGTAGAAATCTCCGATGACATCGACGATTTTGGCCTTATCGGAGCGGAATTGCCTTTCGATTTTGCAGCCGCGAATTTCGGCGTCTTTCGGAATCTCGGCTACCACAATAATCCCATCGACGCATTTTTTGTAGACTACGCCGGACGGCTCGATAGTGCGATAGGGCGGAAAACCTGATTTTGCAGCGGCAAACCTTGCGGCGGCGGCGATATCCTTGGCAGCAGTGAAATTGCTTTCTATCCATTCCGCAGGAACATCTTCGCGGCCAGCTGCGGCATACATCGCCGCCATGCGCTCGGTAAAGCGATTGGAATTATGAAGCTTTTCGATGCTTTTCAGGCTGATGTTTTTGCCAGTAAAGGATTTTGCAGCTGCTTTTTGAGTTGCATAGTCGAAGTTTTTCATTCCCTCCCTGATGAGACCGACATTGCCTTTCTTTTTTGCGGCAATTTCGATAAGCAGGGGTCCAGCAGCTTTGCTCTTGCTATAGGTTCTGTAATACCAGTATTCCAGAAGCACCGAGCAGGGGCCGGGATAACGCATAAACGATTTGTAGACGGCGTCTCTTCCGGTTTCCGTGTTGAGAATTTTTGCGGGCCAAATCGCATTGGGGAAAACACCGGGCATGCCCACCGGAGGCTCTTTGCCGATAGTGGCGTAGATCGCTGCGATTTTTTTTGCCAGCTCATCCGATTCGCGCCATTCTTTGATGATCGCTTCAGGAATTGCTTTGTTTTCGCAGGCTCTTGCGGCCTCGATTGCAATTTTTGTGTTTTGGCTACGGAAGCATTTCTCGATGACTTCCAGTGGTAGATCTTTTGCGTAGCGGAAAACTATGCTTGCATACTTTTCTTTGCTAAGGATTCGGTGAAGCTGGTCTTCGCCGATACCTTCGGTATTGCTGTGAATGAGATATGCAATTGTTTGCCAGGGGTAGTTGGAATTTTTCCACTTATTCAAAGTGGTGATGCCGACTTGATAATAAGCCGAATCTTCGACTGCGGCGGCAGCGATGTCGTCTGTAATAGCATCGGAGTATCGACCTACAGTCAAAATGTCTTTTATCGTGTCAAGCTTCAGATGATTTTGAATAGACATCTTATCCCTCCTCCATTTTCTTTTAAGGTGCTGAATAGGTTATATTTTACCATTTTTTTATTGAGGTGGCAAGCATAGGTAGTTTGCTATTCCCTGTTTTAAGGATTTTAATTTGACGTATTTTAGATATAATGTTAAAATTATTGAGAGGCTTAGTTTAGTAACTGATTGTTCTTTAGGAGGAGGAGTGTAAAATTAAGGTCGTCCAAATTGGAGAAGTCGAAGAAATTTCTTTAGAAAATCCAAATAAGCGATACGCATTTATTTATTATCAATATGCGACACAGGATTATCAAAACTATACTATCGTGACTGATGGAAAAATGATTTCCAGGGATGAGCCCATCGAAGGCTCACAGGTCGCTGACCCATACTTTGGTGCTTTTCGGCATAAATATCGCGATGGCATGTTGGTCGTGGATATCATGAACGCAACTTGGGTAAGAGTGACTTATCATATTGCTCGGCCCGGAATGGGTATTAGAAAAAGAATTTTCATCATTCAAATTGCTAGCTAAACCTCTTGTTTTTAGAAAAGGCGCCTTCGTGGCGCCTTTCTCACTTAATGATCTTTTGTAATTTCTGAAGTGTTTTAAATATCTTATACTTATTTGGCTTTATGACGACGTCGTAAGTACCAGCATATTTTTGTTCACGACCATTAAATGTTTTTTTGAAGGCCGTAAAACCATACCAGGGATGTGAGCTGTCTGCGCCTTCAGGGGCAATTCCCCAAAAATCGAAAGTTTTATAACCTTTATTGTAGGCATCAATAATTAGTTGAATTGTAAGAATACCGGTAGCGTGAAGAGGCCTGCCCTCTTCGGATTGGGCGCCTTGAAGATTATAACGAGTTTTTGTGTCTTCATCGTCAAAAACAAGGCCGGCAGCGAGAACTTCAGCTTCTTTTTTTAATAGATATAGTGTAGCAAACGGTTGTTCTAATTCTGTTTTTAAATAATGCTCAGTAAAAGTGGAGATACCTTTTTTTGATGCAAGTGCTTTTTGGAGTCTTATTAGATGCTTAATATCGTCTGGGTTGTGACTGGTTTCAATTGCAATCCCCTGCTTTTCTCTGTTTTTGTAATACCTGTATAGGCGAGATGGAATAAGATTTTTAAGATCGGGAGATATTTCCTGCTCGTTTTCTTTGTTGGATTGCGATGGAAGGTCAAGAATCCAGGTTTCAGCAGGCTCTATATCTTTAGTTTTTCTAGTTTCTTTTGGCAATGCCTCGATAAAATCTGGCCGCATTGGTTCAACTCGAATAAAAATAGCATTGGATTTTTGTGCTATAGCTTGTAAGGCACTGATTGCTTTTTTAAACCCTTTGCTATCTTCCGCAATTGGGCCGTAAGGCAAAAATAAATAGTTCCCTGCTTTAGTGTGTTTTTCAATGGCTAAAAATTGATAATCACTCGTCTCTTCAAAATGTGAAATTTCTCCAAGATTTTCTTGGAGTTTCTGCCATTTTTTACTTTGCGTTAGTGGTATATTCATATCTGTTTTTATGCATCTTTCGCACACGAAAAATTTTGACTGCTTATGTTTTTTATTGCATAAACATTACCGCATTTAGCGTTTCTCTATTTAAGTTTTGCGCTTTGCCTAATTTATCGTTCCGTGTCCCCGCAGACAACCTTTTTGCAAAAATCTGCGGCATCTCCCTTTGCTGCCTGGTGGCGGCATTGGTTACTTTGATTTTAGCGCAAGCGGGATTTTTTGTCAAGTGGGTTGCTAGCCTCATGGTTTGCTAGCCATAAGGGAATTAGTCTTATTTCGGTTGTGGTTTTTGTGGATAAGTTTGCGGTTTTCGTGTGGATAAATGGGGAATTAACCTTCATAAAAAATAGCCCCGAAATCGGGGCTAGGGAATTAAGGGGTTGTGGCCGTGGTGCCGGTCGGTGGCTCGCTTTCCGGCTTCGCTTCGGAGCTCGTTTGTGCCGCAAATCCCGCCGCTTTGCTAAAACGCATAGCGTTTAGGATTGCGAGGGCTTCGATTTCTGCCTCGGTCATGACGTTGTCGTGAATGCTATCGATTTGGTTTACGAGTCGAACAATTTGCGTATTCAGCTCGCTTAAGAGTGCTAGCTTAGTGCGGTTGCCATTTAGCTCCCAGGCAAGGGCATTAAGGTCTATGGTCTGCAGGGTCGCTTGTCCCTCATTGGCGCCAGCTAGGAGCATTAAGTTGTAGATGTCACTAAAATTCTGGCGGATTTGTTTTGCTGTGTGATCAAATACTTTGCGACTGTCTAGGCCTTTGTAGCCAAATTCGCTTTCTTCTACTACTTCCTCAAAGATGTCATGATCGACAGCTAATTGGTGCATCTGCGAGATAACAACTTGGATTGTTTCGGCCATATCCGGATTGAGCTTTGCCCACTTCTTGAACTGCCTTTGCATTTTGGGGATGCTACGGCCGTTGTCGGATTTTCGCCACTCTCGGTGAATATTCCAGAGGCGAAGTTTAGCAAATATCCTGCGGATTAGGCTCCTGTGGTACTTTTTGCCTGTTTTTTTCGCTTTCTTCACTTTTTTCGCCCCTTTGAGCTGCTTGTAGCCTTCGGCGTATATTCCGGATAAATTTCCCATGGCTTCAATCATGCATGTTGCGATAAGTGCAGGGAGAATACCATATAGCATTGAGTCCAGAGTAGATAATACGCCCTGCACAATAAAGATGGCAACTAAAATAATATAGCAAATGGCAAATGTGATAATGCTTCGTATCTTATTATTACTTTTCACCTTTCATACACCCCTTATTTTTAATGTACTCCCCCTTAATCCTATTATGTATAATACAACAATTTGGCGTATTGGTCAATGAGGACACGGTGTTGATGGTGGTGCTATAATTAAGATATGGCTTATATTCGAAAATTTAAAACTACCTCTGGCGCAACAGGGGTACAGGTGTGTTATAAAGAGAACGGACAGGTCGTGAAGACGGTGCATGTCGGTTCAGCTTCTTCAGAAGTGGCTTTAGCGCGGCTTCTTAAAAAAGCACAGGGAATAATTGACGCCGAAAAAGGCACTCCGATGTTTAATTTGAATCGATTCGATAAGAAGCAGTAATTTATTTGAAAAGCTTGTTATCTAGAGAGAGTTGGTCGACAAAGTCCGTGACAACCTGAATGTCAGTTTGAACTTTGGCAAATTCGGCTTTTTCATCTATTGGTTTGTTGAATTTGGGTGGTTCAAAGGAATCTTTGCCATCATTTAACGCAACGAGCAGTTTGTCGTCGTAGAAACCGAGGAGAAGACGATTACTGTAGCGTTCGGAGATATTCATAATTTTAACCATGAAGGCCGGATCTAGGATGTAAAAGGATTCAAAATCATCTTGGCCATAAATGCGGAAGGCACGATTGAATTCATTTGATTCGGTGGATTTTTTAGTCATTTTGCGGCCGGTTTTTGAATCCTTGCCTGGAATTCTGGCAGCAGAGAAGCGATTGCCAACGAGTTCGAGTTTAAAATTGAATTTTTTAGGGAATTCAAATACCATGAAGCGGCCTCTAAAAATCGTGACATAGTGGGTGTCGCCATCGGAATCGGTTTCTTGGACCTGAATATGGGCGTCGGATTGAAGAAATTTGACATTTTTGTAGCGAGCAATTGTGAGATCGTTAGAAGAGTAACTGTCACCAGTGTTAATCATTTCGGTGGCCCGAATATATTCTTTACTTACGCCTTTATCGTGACTGTATTCTAGATTAGTAAAGGTTTCTTTCAATGTTTTTTCAACAAAGTAGGCCTTATATAATTTTTGGTAAGCTCTAGCCTGATTTTTACTGGCGATTGTGGAGGCTATTACCCCTATAACAAGTGAGAATAGTATAAAAAAGAAGATCGACATGAGGCCGACAATGCCCCTAGCGAAGTGAACTTGCATAATAACGCCTGGGATAGACGTGACCGCTAACGAAATAACTGATGAGATAATAAAGGTTTTTTGATATTTCTGTTTGTACTCTTCACGGGCTTTTTCGACATCTTTAAAATTCATAGTTTTATTATAGCATAAAAATTGCCCGGACCGAAGTCCGGGCGGAGCGGGTTTACCTTTCTTTGAAGCTCATAACCCCTTTGCGGGTCCGTGCGTGGTAATACGACTCGAAGTCGTATACCTTTTCTTCGCCGCCAAGGTAGATTTTGGCGGCGCAACACCCTTTCAGGTTGAAGGAGCTCCCCGAGCCATCCTCATGTTCGATGCTAGTGAGGTGGATGACCTTCACCGTGCGAGTGATGATCTTTTCCGATCCTTTTGACTCGGTGATTTTGCCTACGACCACTTCAAAGCTCGGAGTGAGCTTCTCCTCACCGTACGCATATTTAAATGCGTCGATAAGGAAATCGCGATTTGGCCCACTTACGATTTCACGGGTCATGTTATTGATGTTCATACGAACACCTCCCTCATAGTAATTCCGCTGCATACACAGTCGGATGCGTGCCAACCTCCCGTGTGGTTGACAATTATTATAATATACTACTTTTTTTGTTTTTTGTCAATATTTTATGTTGCTTGGGTATTGTGTTATAATTGATTTTATACTAAGGAGGAAAAATGACTAGTTTCTATCGGACGGCGGAATCTGTATCGCCTAAACATCCAGATAAGCTCTGTGACCAAATTTCAGATGGTATTTTGGACGCATATTTGGCGCAAGACCCAGACGCCCGCGTAGCCGCAGAGACCTGTGGCGGACATGGGGTAGTGTTTGTGACCGGTGAGATTACCTCAACGGCGAACGATGTGAATATAGAGGAAATCGTGCACCGAATCGCCGGAGAGGATATTGAAGTACATACAAAAGTCGTTAAACAATCACCTGAGATTGCACAGGGTGTAGACACCGGTGGGGCTGGTGATCAGGGAATTATGATTGGTTACGCTTGCGATGAGACGCCAGAAATGTTGCCACTCGAAGTGGTGCTTTCGCGCCAACTAAATGAAGCAATTTTCAAGAAATATCCTTATGACGGCAAAACACAGATAACTTTGGCTCCGGATGGCTCAGTTGAGTCGGTAGTGGCAAGTTTTCAAAATGTGGATAAGGAGACGCTTAAAAATGAAGTTATGCAGTTTGTAAAAGAGCATAATTTAACTGGCAAGTTGGAGATGCATATTAATCCGGCTGGCGATTGGCAGCAGGGTGGATTTGATGCTGATACTGGCCTTACGGGAAGAAAACTAATCGTAGATAATTATGGCCCGGCGGTCGCAATTGGTGGTGGTTGCTACTCTGGGAAAGACCCATCCAAGGTTGATCGTTCAGCAGCTTATATGGCACGAAGAATCGCCGTGGATTATTTGCGTGAACGTCATGCACACGAGGTGTTGGTAAGGTTGGCTTACGCAATTGGATATGCAGAACCCTTAGAAAAAACCGTGATTATTGATGGCGTTCCAGAAGAAATCACTGGTTACGATTTGACGCCGCGGGGGATCATAAAATACCTTGACCTGAAGCGGCCAATTTATGAACAGACTGCTCGCTATGGTCATTATGGACACGGTTTTGCTTGGGATATGTAATTAAATGCATTACAGCTTATGTTATAATTTTAGTTATGAAGAGTATTACAACTTCTGATTTAGAACAATTTCGTGCTAGCTACCATTGCCCTAGTAATAAGCTCATCGAAAAACAAGCTACTAAAAAAGGAATTGCACAGTTTACCTTGGACAAGCAGATTTTGCGTGAAAATCCTGCGGTTTTTAATATTGTACTACCGACATATCATTTTTATAATCAGCGTGACTCGGTCCGTTGTTGGTGTTTTTCTAGTTTAAATTTGATAGAAGGAAATATTGCACATAACCTCAATATCACTCCTCGCCAACTTGCGTTATCTGCTAATTATCTAACCTTTTTTGATAAACTCGAAAAAACAAATTATCTTTATAATTATGTAATTGAGAAGGATTGTAGTTTAGAAGCGCTACGAGAGACGGTTTTTGGCCCGAAGGATCCTTTAGTGGAGGGTTCTTTCTTTATAAATTTTGTAAACTTGGTTTACAAATATGGGCTTGTACCTGCCAGTGTAATGCCGGAGAATAAAAATACCGAAAACTCCCGCGATTATTTTATTGATTTATGGCGTGAAAAAGCGAGAATGGATGCTTTGGAATTATTTAAATTTAAAAAAGAAGTGTCCACACAGAAGCTTTATCAAATCAAAAAACAAAAACTTGGCGAAATGTACGCTTTACTTTCTAAGATTTCCGGGGAGCCACCAAGAGTTTTTGACTATAAGTACAATGACCGCAGTGGGCATAGGCGGATTTTAAAGAATTATACGCCGACAGGGTTTCGCGATGAATTCTTAACCTTAGATTTACATAAATTTCGTCCGTTGCGTTCAGATCCAACGCATAAATATTATACCGATCAGATTGTAAAAAAGGCTTATAGTGATAACCCATTTCGTCCAGAAATTCAGTATTTCAATGTACCGAAGTCCGATATGAAGCGTCTTGCAATTTCACAACTTAAATCTGGTTTGCCGGTAAGAATTAGTATTAGGACTGGCCTTTTTAAAGACAGACGTGAGCAAGTTTTTGATACTAGGCTACATAACTATGAAAAACTTGGAATAAAACTGGCTGACTATGAGACTGGTATTGCTACAAAACTTATTTTAAGCCAGCATGCTATGGTAATTACTGGAGTACAGATTGAGAATGGGCAACCTGTGCGATGGAAGATTGAAAACACCCATACGCCAAACCAGTTTTACGTAATGAATGATAATTTCTTTGATAAATATGTAGTAGAAGTTAGCATTTATTCAGATTATTTCGATTTTGAACTGAAGTAGCCGTGACAGATATAAAGCCGTGTGCCTAGTTGTTAAGTTTTTGTTCGATGTTGAGGCGTGATTTCTTGGCTTTTTGTGTTATAATTATTAATAAGTAATATTGAGGTCAAGGAAATGAAATTTTCGAGTAGTTATGAACCGGGGGAGTTTGAGGCAGACATTTATGCGGCGTGGGAATCGAGCGGAGTGTTTGCTCCATCAGTTTTGACCGTACCCGTAGATAACGATGGAGATGGCGTAGATGATAGATTCGAAAAACCTGAAGACCGCGACGTTTATTCTATTGTAATGCCACCACCAAACGCAAACGGCAACCTGCATATTGGCCATGGTTTAACGATTGCGCTAGAAGACTCCCTGACGAGGTATTATCGTTTACACGGTAAGTCTACTTGGTATGTACCAGGGGCTGATCATGCTGGTTTTGAAACTTGGGTGGTCTACGAAAAAACGCTCGAAAAAGAAGGGCATACAAGATTTGAGTACGACCGCGATGAGCTATATGCTCGAGTTTGGGACTTCGTGGCGATGCAGCGAGGCAATATGGAATTGCAGCTTAGAGCATTGGGTGCCTCTTGTTCGTGGAAAGATTTAACTTTCACTCTCGACGAAAACGTGATTGATCGCGTATATACAACTTTTGAAAAGATGTGGAATGACGGAATGATTTATAGAGGTGAGAAGCTCGTAAATTACTGCCCTAAGCATCAGACTGCGTTTGCGGACATCGAAGTTGAACACGTCGACGAAAAAGGAACACTTTGGGATATTGCGTACACATACGATGGCGGAGAGATTATTGTATCAACTACTAGGCCAGAAACACTATTCGGTGACGTGGCAGTAGCGGTGAATCCGGAAGATAAACGCTTCAAAAAATTAGTAGGGAAGACGGTCAAATTGCCATTAGCGGATAGAGAAATACCTATTATAGCAGATGAGCATGCGGATCCAGAGTATGGCACTGGTGCAGTGAAGATTACGCCAGCACATGATTTTGATGATTTTGAAGTAGGAGAGAGACACAATTTACCGAGAATCCAGGTGATTTCGGAAGATGGACACATGGTGAATGTGCCAGAAGAGTATTTTGGTTTGACACCATTAGAATGCCGAAAGAAGGTATTAAAAGATTTGGAAGCGGCCGGATTACTTCGAGGCGAGAAAGAAATCGAGCATGCAGTGGCGCATTGTTATAAATGTGGAACAGTAATTGAGCCGATGCTTAAAGAGCAGTGGTTCGTGGATGTGAAAAAACTTGCCAGCACAGCAATTGAACATTTGGATGCGGGGGAAATAAAGTTTTACCCAGAGAACAAACAAAAAGTTTTGGTTAACTATTTGAAGGGGTTGAAAGACTGGAATATTTCGCGACAAATTCCATGGGGGATTGCAATACCAATGTTTAGAAAAGCAGACCCGGGGGCGACAGACGAGCCAGATTGGATTTTTGATCGAAGGACAAACCTAAAGGAAATTGAGAAGTCCGGCGTCAAGTATGTAAGAGACGAGGATACATTTGATACTTGGTTCTCCTCTTCGCATTGGCCAATTGTGTGTACGGATTGGTCGGAAGATAATCCAACACCATATTATCCTTTAGATGTGATGGAAACAGGGGCAGACTTGCTGTTCGCTTGGGTGGCGCGTATGATTATGATGGGGGTCTATCTAACTGGTGGTGTACCGTTTAGAGAAGTTTATTTACATGGAATGGTGCTAGATGCTCATGGGAAAAAGATGAGTAAGTCTAAGGGAAATGTAATAAATCCAATGGATTTGGTGGCAAAATACGGTTCCGATGCGTTTCGGCTCGGAATTATCCGTGGGCGTTCTGCTGGCATGAACCAGGCATTTTCGGAGAATTCTGTAATAGCGGGAAGAAACTTATGCAATAAACTCTGGAATATTTCTAGATTAATCCAAAATATTATAGACGAAGAATCTGGAAATTCGGATGCTTCATCTGATTATACCAATGATAATACAGGTGAGGATTGGATTTGTAGAGAAATTAGTAAATGTGTAAAACAAGTAGAAAGTTGTATGGAAGGCTATCGTTTTGCAGAAGCAATGGATATACTCTATTCTACAATTTGGGACAAGTATGCGGATTGGTTTATCGAGAGCCAGAAGATATACCGCAATGTTCCTCTTTTAAAGAAATCTCTTGAGACTCTATTAATAGTGTTGCATCCATTTGCGCCATTCGTGACGGAAACAATTTGGCAGAATTTGTCTTGGACCAACGGAATGATTATTAATGCCAAATGGCCAACCAAGCTTGAATACGACCCGATTACGGCCGGGCAATTCGAAAGCCTTATGGCTGTCGTATCCGAAGTGAGAGGCACGTTAGCGGGCCTTCCAGGTGCCAATAAAGGCAAAAAATATGCGCTATTATATGACAACGATTCTTTAGTAGAAGATAATTTGTTGCTAATCAAGAGCTTGACTAAGGTTCCGGCAGTAACCGCATTAGATGGTGCGCCAAGGGGGCTGCGTTTAGCCTTGAATAATCATGAATTATACCTTGACGTGCCAGAGAATGTGGTGACCGAATATCGCGAGGCTTTGACCGAAAAAATCTTAATCGTTGGGAAAGAACTTGACGCCCTGAATGCCAGGTTAATGAATCCTAGCTATGTTGAGCGAGCGCCAGCGTATCTTGTAAAAGAAACTCGCGATGGAGTAGAAGAAAAATCCGCTCTAATTGAGAGGCTGAAGCAGCAATTGGAGCTAATTTAGTATTTATTCTCGATATTGTTTGTCTCTTGTTGATTTGTGATATTATTTTGATGATGGTTGACTGGGGTGAAAAAATACGGTATAATTAAAGAGGCGTTGGAGGCAATGTTGCCTCCAATGTACTTTTAAATGAGGGGGACTGTTTATGCAAATTCTGACCGATTTTGCGGGCGTGCTTGTTGGGGGGCTTGCTGATTTCTCCAAAACCGTCAGTGCCAGGGTTGGCTTGCCAGTTGGTTTATTCCATGGCTACCTTGAATTGAGCGCACCGCAGCGCTGGCAGCTGCATCGTGGGAGAGTTTCCGAAGGCGAGTTTTGGGACGCTATCGCAAGCGGGTTCAAACAGGCAACAAAACAAAGCGATGGCTCCTTGAATGGCAAAGTCTTGAGAGACATCTTCTACGAGAACATGCGGCAGCCCGTACCCGGCACACTTGATGTGTTTAGGCGCATCATGTATTACCCATTAAGGGTCGGGCAGGGTGGACAGGTTGGCAAGGGCATGCCCAAAATCGGAATCGTTTCCGACAGCATCGCCGAGATGGTGCCTTTGTTCCACGAGTGGCATCCTGAGATTTTCAGCATGGTTGAAAAAGAATATTGGAGCTGCTTCCATGACAACATCAAATCTGATCCGAGCTTTTTTAAATTCTTGCTGAAAGGTCTTGGCGGCGAACCGTCCGAATATCTGTTGGTTGATGGCGAACAGAGGAACGTTGACCAGGCATCGCTCCTGGGAATTCCGGCAATCCGTTTTGAGAATGCGGAAAAGTTGGAGCGTCAGATGGTTGACCTCGGGTTCGTGTTCTATCCCAAAGTAGCATAAACAAAAAGCCCCTGCTTCGCGCAGGGGCTTTCCCATGTAAACTAATCTTTGTAGGCAAGTTTTTGCTGAACCTCTTTAAAATCAGCTTCGGTCATAGGAATTTCGCGTCCTTGATACCAGTCATCGTCAAATGGGCAAAGATGAATATGGGCGTGGGGAACGTCAGAGCCAACTACCTTCCAAACTGTACGCGTTCCATATATTTTTTCCATGTGCTTTGCGAGTTTCTTCGCGGTAGCCATCACGGCATAGTAATCCTCGTCTGGTAGATCATAAAGCTTATCAATTTCAAGTTTGGGAATAACTAAGGTATGACCTTTAGTTTCTGGGTGAATATCGAGAAAAGCAAAAGTCTTGTCGTCTTCATAAATTTTATAGCAAGGCACTTCGCCTTTGATTATTTTGGTAAAAATACTACTCATCTAATTGCTCCTTTTTTGTGGTTTTAGGTTTTTTGCTAGGCTTAGCGATTACATAATAAATGCCAGCTAGAACCACCGAGAAAATTACTCCACCCAGGACATCTGTTGGCCAATGTTTGTTGGCAAGTACACGGCCAACGGCGGTGAGGCAAATGAGAATAAGCATAACAATGCTCAAGATGATGCGGAGTGGTTTCTGATTAACATATTTTTTTAAATTTAACATAGTTATAAAGAAGACTGTAGCCACAATCATAGTGTGGGTGGACGGGAAACTTGGTTCACCAGAGCCGTCTGGGCGAACATTGATAATTAAAAACTTTTCAAAAATAATATAAATTACAAACATTATTAAAAATGTCGGTATAAATGCGAGGAGGTTTCGGTCGACTTTTTTAAGTGATTTTCGATTAATAAGCTGATATAAACCGAGCGCAGCAAATACACCAAGTACAAGAAGTGCCGTTATTAATATAATATCTGTAGCCTTATCCCATTGCATAGCTAAATTATAGCATAAAAAACTATTGATATTGCTGCAAAATAACGTTAAAATTATAAGCATAATGGTCACAATAAGGAGGTTTTGTGAAGAAGGCACTACTATATTTAATGTCGCTAATAATGGTATTTCCGACTACTTTGGTGTCGGCGGTATCGAGTGAATCGGCTGAATTAGCTGTTCGTCCGGAATCAGAAATATTAATTGATCTTAGCGATTCAATTAGTGAAATATCCAACGTTGTTAAAGCGATTCCCGACATCGAAGCCGCTGCGGCCGCTTCACTTGCTGCGGATTTTGCCTCTTTTATGAAATATGCTGGCTACGCAGGAACTGTGCTTGGACTAGTTAATGGTTCAGTAGCATTCTTAAGAATGATTGGTGTCTTGAAAGATCCAACCGCTACGAAGCTCAATAAAATATCAGACCAAATTGCTGTCATTAATGATAAGATGAATGAAATAGACGCTAAATTAAATGATTTGACTAGTGCAATGTCTAAAATGGAAGCTCTTTCTGAATTCCACGAACGTGACCGTAAGTCTGATTATCTTCTACAGAACTGGAAGAATTTTACAAATAATTATATGGAAGCAACTCTGGACGTCAGTATGGCTGAGTACGAAGCTATGATATTGAACGGTGTTTCAAAATGGTTCAGCAATGAAGGACGCGCCGATGGAGATGTTGATACATCAAAGGTGATTGTTCTTTACGAAAAAGAGGGTGATAACTATACTCCTTATCAAACCTATTTGAATGAAGTTCCATCAAGTTTTCCTTCCGATTCGCGCTACATCATACTAGAATCTAGTGCTTTACCGGATAAAATTGATTGGGATGTTAACAACTACACGACTTTGTTGCAGGGAGCAATTGAATCAAAGATTTATAATGCCGTTTCACACAAGGATTTCACAGGTATAACGGTCCAAAACTATCCTTTCTTGACCAAGGAGGGTGCGCCCGCCTATATAGATCAAGGGCCAACTCTAGAAATCCGTAAAATCGCTGAAGACATTACCGATGCTCTTCTTTATCGTATTGTAGCAAAAGAAGTAAACAAGGATGCAAACTACACAAGAAAGATTATTCAACAGTTTACTTTATACTCCGATCACCTCAAGCGCTCTGATGAGGGTATTGATGCTGTACTAAAATCAATGTATTTGACACATGCTTTTGAGCCGCAAGTACGTGATGATTTAACGAACTTTGCTAATTATATGATTGTCAAAACAGGCGTCTATGGCACTTTTGTATCAAATGTGCTTGGTATGTCTAAATACGCATCAGATAATGATAAATTAGCTATCCTTGATGAATTCGGCAAGACGGCAAAATATATTAAATCGGCTCGCGAAAATGGCTTAACCGGCAACAATCATTATTCGTATATCACAAATACCGTACTCGCTTACATCGATACCCGTATCATGGGTAGCGAAACCTTAGAGGTGCGTGTTGGACCAGGCAATCGTCGTGCTTATAAGGGTTTCTCGAGTAGTGATTTGAGATTTGTTTGTGATTACGACTTTCCCGGTAAGTCGTATGGGCCAATTGGCACTGTTCCAGCGCTTGTTCTCATGAGTACACTTGCCGCCAACGGCACAACGCCAAATATTCAAGGTTTGCAAAAATATCTTGATAATTTTCACGTCGTAAGTGATGGAGTAATCGTAGATTATAAAGTGCCAGAAGAGATGGCGATGGACGGCTCAATCAATATGAGTATCGTAAATGTTTCCGGTGATTATTTTAAAACCGGGACATCCACCAATAAACTACAAGGTGATGCGGAGCTCGGCTACGTCGTTAAAAGACAAAAAATGCTTGGCGATGTTTATTTCCCAGAAACCGGTAAACTAGAGAGCAACTATGTGCTCGGCGCGATGGGGGCTTATGCCGAAGAGCACACAATGTGGTTCATTGATGAAACGGCATTCTTCGGTGGTCCAACTGGACGAGATGGCTTTTACGATAATGTCACAACATCCGGCTCCGACCCAACCAAATTTGAATACACTATAAGCTCTCAGTACAACTATTTAGTTTCCGTGATTCCCGATGAACAAATCGTTACTGGACTTACCACCACAGTAACCACCGGTAATAATGAGTATAATCCACTTGATTCGTTTAGAAATATTGATTTTGCTGCACTTGGCGAAGAAGAAGATGACAAAACACAAGGCAATGCAGTTGGAATTGCTATCTGCGTTATATTTGCGATAATGACGTTAGCGGCTATAGTTGTCGTAATTGTTCAATACCGCAAAAAAACCAAAAAAATGAACTTAACAAAAGTCTGAACGAACTTAAATTAAACTTCATCTTCAATTGTAGATAAGAATGCTTTTATCAAATCGTTGTCATTCGTGAAATCCGCCCCAGCCGCTAAGTGCTGTTTTACTTTATCATTGTATACCTTTAAGTCCATTGGCATAAAATAATAATAGCCACCACCTTCTTGATCAATTCTTTTAAAAGCAAAGAAATCATTCTTTTGTTTTGCTTCAGACGCAACCATAACACGCTCGCGAGTGGTGTCATACCAACTTATCCTTGAGATATTTTCCTCGTTCATTTTGCTATGCTCTATAGTTACACCTATACCAATTAAAACCGTATCATCATTAGGCGATTCGATGTAATAGACTGGTTTTGGCAATTTTTCTACTGAATTGTTTTTTTCAACTTTGTCCGTCCCACTGTCTGTATTCTTTTTTTCATTTACAGAATGTATTGTTGTATTTTTAAATGATTCCATTTTTTCTCCTAAATTATATTAATAATGTACGGGAAGAACCCAGTCTTCCGGATCTCCTGACAGATCTATAAATGGTTCTGCTTTATTTTTTTGCTCCAAGGTTGAAGTCTTTGAGTTCATTTTTGATTCTGTGGTTTGATGTGCTACGACAATTTCTTCAATCGGCCTTCCACCCACTTCTTCAAGCCCCATAGAGTGTAGCTCGGTGATAATTTCATGACGAGAATTGGGATTGACCTCTATTGACTCGATATAATTTGCGCCAATACCAGTTCTAAACATTTGTTCATTGCCGGCTGGGTATTCACCATTACTAGTGATCATCCTAAAAATACCGTCTGGCGAAAGTCGTCTAGCAAATTCTTCGTCGCTAGTCGTTCCGCATTGATCACTGTGGTAAGAGTACCAATCAGTACGATCAAAAATCTCTGGTTTAAACACCACTAGAACGCCCGGATAATGAACACTTGCTCTCTGAGCTGCATTTGCAATCCTTGTAAATACACTGTCCGCACCGCCCGTTTCCATATCTACCATCGAAGACATCCCTTCTCTCATTATGCCCCTAGAATAACGCTCCGTTGTGCACATTAACCCCCGAGTTAATACTCTATAAATAGATTTAGCGTCTCCGGTCCGTAACTGGTGAACCGCACGAATATCTTCACCATATTTGCTGAGATATTCTTTATATTTACCTCTTTCTGTGAACGTTGTATATCCTGGAAATACTTCTTCACGATCCATTTTTTCTGCTTGCTCCACCTGCTCTGATGTTAATTCGCCAGTAATCGCATGTTGCCACCTATAACGAGCTAACTTGTAGTCTCTTTCTGCATCTTTTGGAACTTCGTCTAACGCATCTGGAATACCCAAATCTTTTTCTAAAATTTCCCCTAATACTTGTTCTGTCTCTTCGGGGTTCATATTGGCCGGGGCTTCCACTTTGATTAATCCCTTAGCTGTTTGGACTAGCTGGTTGAAGCCATCTCGCGATGTATGTTTTGCAATGAAGACCTTCATTCCGTTTTTTTCAAAAGCAAAAGCATCACATAATACACGTTGGCCGCCCGGAGAGGTCCCTTCGTAAATAATTTTTTCCTCTTTTAAGGCTGCGCCACTGGGCGTAGTGATTTTGGCCTGGCCGTGTCTACTCTTATCACTGAATTTCGTTGTTATTGCCGTTATCGTTTCGGTCGGGGCCCTTAATTTAAAGCTAAACTCCATGGTGCCACGATCTTTTTTATTAATAACATCAATTCTTTGCCCTTCAATATGATCGCGATCACATATGATTTCTGTTTTTGGGCGTACTATTACTTCGCCAGAATTTTCCATTTCTTGGTCATTAAGTGTTCTGATTGCCTCGCCTATACTTGAAATATGTTCTTTGGATTCTGAGGCAGCCGATTCTTCGGCAATTGGGCTTTCGTGTGTTTTTACTGGATTCCGCTTTTTGCCGCGCTCAATAATGCGGTTAGCCATTTTTGCAAAAATGCTATTACCTTGAAATTTAACATCCTTCATAGCCTCCCGCCATTGGTCATAACCGCTGTTAGGCTGCTCGCTATTTTCTTCATGATTTGATGGATATGAATTATGATTCATTTTTTCTACACTTAATACTTGCTTGCTTTTTAAGATATATTTGTTTTATTGTAACATATTTCTTTTATCAAGAAGAAAGGCTTTAATGTAATAAAAAAGACCTCAGAGAGGGCTTTGTTTATTATAAAATGGTACACCCGACACGATAGGGATCTAGTCGGGCGGTCCGTAAAAAACAAAAAATGAAAGCGAGCTTTCATTTTTTCTTTTTTGGTACACCCGACACGATTTGAACGTGCGACCTTTTGCTCCGCAAGCAAACGCTCTATCCAGCTGAGCTACGGGTGCATGTGTGGATGTCTTGGTATTAACATCCACCTAGAAATTAAATGAGCGATCACCTTAGTGGTGTCGGGTATTATTATACCATATTTTTGGATTTTGTGGTATTTTTTACAATTATATGCTAGAATATTAGATGGAAGAGTGGCCGAGTGGTTGAAGGCGCACGACTCGAAATCGTGTGACGGGGTTAACCCGTTCGGAGGTTCGAATCCTCTCTCTTCCGCCATTTTTTGTTTCACAAAACTTCAAAAAGCGAGGATATCGGTCTCACTTAAGTTCGGGACGAATCCTCTCTCTTCCGCCATTTTTTTTACAAAAACTTTCTTGCCTAGAGCGATTTTTTTGTGGCGATGATAATGCGATTAACTATATGATATAATATGGCTATAGTAAGGAAATACATATATGGAAAATAGCCCCGAGGTTAATATCGAGAATAAAACGGATTTTGGCGAAATGATGAACATGGTTAGCTCAACCAATGTGACTGTCTATGAGCGGCTAAATGCTTCTAATGATAGCGCGGCGAAGGCTGAATTTGAGGCGGACCCAGAAATGGAACATCCAAAAAACGAGTATGGCAATCTAGATGAAGAGGAAGTGCGACGAAATTTGGCGACTTTAGAGCACGTGGAAGAGATGCTAAAACACTCAGATTTAAACGAGAAGAGGAAAAGGCTTGTGAAATTACTTGTGGATGATTGTAAGACGAAGAATGAATTCTTAGCATCAAACATTGCGCATAACTCTGCGGAAACACCTGAGGAAAAGGCGCAGGCGGCGGAATGGCACCGTAAAACAAATGAGGAATTATATGGCAGACCGGATGAGGACACATTCTACACGTTATTAAGAGAAAAGATTGATAGTATAGATGTGGCTAACTTATCCGAAGAAGATCGAAAAATTTATGATTGGTTGATGGCAGAAATCGGACCACTGCCAGAAAAAATAGGTGGAAGATTCAAACCAAAACCAGAGACGATTCAAAGGTTTGGAGAAATGGTTAGAGATTTTTTCAGTCCATTTTTAAAACATATACCGGAAGACAGGGATAGTTTTTCATCCGAAGAGGTTGTTGATATTATTAACATTATTACAAACACAGAGTTTGGCGGATTAGACATCAAATATAAAGCGGTTATTGATCCAAAGGCCGCAAATGCTTCCGCCAATCACGAGGAGCGAACATTGAAATTCCCGGCAGGGGTTGAATATAGCAAAAAACGAGCGCGAGAATTAATAGTGCACGAGTTCGGTACGCATATGCTACGAGCTGTGCCTTACCTTGACCAAGAGATTCAAGCTTTCGCCTCGGAATTGCCTGGCAATGAAACTTTTGACGAGGGTATAGCCAAATGTACAGAGCAAGCAATCAATGGTAAATACGCTGACTCTGGAATAGATCATTATATCAATATCGGTTTAGCAACTTTTAAAAGGAAAAATTTTCGCGAGGTTTATAAAATCCAGATGGCCCTAAAACGCTTAACTGGGGAGAGCAGTAAAACAGTGTTAAATGCAGTACAAAGATGCTTTAGGGGAACAGGTGAATTGGTTAACAATAAGGATTTGGCATACTATAATGGCGCAAATCAGGTGTGGCAATACATAGAAGAGCATCTGGACGATCCAGAATTATTTGATAATTTATTCCTCACTGGGAAAGCGAATATCGCAAACCCAGCACAAGAAGCATTATCGTACGAGATGAGAACAAGTGGCATATGAAATTATTAATGCATACATGTTGCGCACCATGTTCAGTATATTGTATTGATTCGCTCAGAACGGAGGGGATTGAGCCGACAATTTTTTGGTATAATCCAAATATTCACCCCTACATGGAATACAGGGCGCGAAGAGATTGTCTAAAGGATTACTGTACAAAAGTGAAAGTCGAATCGGTGTTTTTAGAGGAATATGGTTTAGATGAGTTTTGCAAAAATGTAGTTTCAGACATCCCAAATCGATGTGTAAATTACTGTTATCGAAAGCGCTTGACTGAATGCGTACGTTTTGCAGCTAAAAATGGTTACGATACATTCACGACAACATTGCTAGTTTCACCCTATCAAAAACATGAAGAAATAATAGAAGTGTGTAAGGAATTGGCAGCACTATCTGGAATAAAGTTTCTGTATCGAGATTTTAGAGTAGGTTTTCGCGAAGGTCAAGCAAGGGCGCGCGAACTTGGGCTTTATATGCAAAAATATTGTGGCTGTATTTTTTCAGAGGAAGATAGATATAAAAAACAGATTGAACGAGATAAGAACATGATATAATTACGATGAGAATTCAAAAATGACAGAGGAAAAGCGTGTTGAAATCTACAAAGGTTTGGCTGGGGAGGTAGTTTTTAACGTAGATGAAAAAGGAGAAACGATCTGGGCAACACAAGCGCAGATTACGGAAATTTTCGGAGTAGACAGAACAGTAATTGGCCGTCATTTAAGAAATATCTTCAAGGAGGGGGAATTAGACGAAAAACAAGTATGTGCAAAAAATGCACATACTGGTCCAGATGGAAAGACCTACCAGGTTAATATGTATAATTTAGATGCAATTATTTCGGTAGGGTACCGAGTGAATTCTAAGAAGGCAACACGCTTTAGAATTTGGGCAACAAAGGTTTTAAAGCAATACGTGACCGATGGAATTGCGGTAAATGAAAGACGACTAGCACAATTGACTGAGAAAAAAGAAGTTAAAAAGCTACATGACGTAGAAGACATGATGGCGTTGGTACGTAGGCTTACTACACAAAATGAATTAGATGCCGGGGAGGCAAATGGAGTGCTAGAGGTAATTTCACGCTATGCTGGAAGCTTTAAGACTTTGGAGGAATACGACGATGGGCATATTGATTTATCTTTCATGGGGACAGGGAAGAGACAGCAGAAAGAGCTAACAATAGTAATGTGCGAAGAGGCGGTTGAGAACTTACGAAAGAATGTAGGCGGCTCTGAGCTATTTGGTAAAAAACGCAATAATTCATTTGAGGGGAGTTTAAATTCGATTTTTCAAAGTTTTGATGGTAAGGAATTATACCCAAGCGTGCCAGAGAAGGCGGCAAACTTACTTTATTTTATAATTAAAGACCATCCGTTTTATGATGGGAACAAGCGAATTGGAGCATTACTCTTTATTTTATTCCTAACATTGAACGATTACCATTTGACGGAAAAAGGTGAAACAAAAATTTCCGATCGAGCTTTGACGGCAATTGCGCTTTTAATTGCCGAGAGTGAGCCGAAGGAAAAGGGTTTAATAGTATCACTGGTTTGTAAATTATTAGAGTAGTACAGGGGAGTAACGTGGCTATGTTTTTATTTTTGGTGGAAAAGTGATACAATTGAGGTATGAAACAGAGCGAGATGACCAGAGGGAAAAACAAAAAAGGCGGGCTAAAGACAAAGGCTCAAAAGATACGCGCGCGAATGCTCAATGCTTATTATGGTAACCCTACTAAAGATATGAAACTGATTGCGATTACTGGTTCGACTGGTAAGACCACAGTGGCACATTATGTACACGAAATACTGCGGGCTTCTGGTGAACAAGTGGCGGTACTCGCAAGTGACCAACCATTTAAGGTAGGGATGTTGCATAAGTTTCTTTCGGACGCCTGGAAAGCAGGTGCCAATGTAGTAATTGTAACAGTGCCAGCTGCAGTGCTGCGCGATAATGTTTTTCATGGTTTACCAGTAATGGTAGCGGCGATGACCAATTTTGTGACGTCTTCACTTAAAGATATGTCACCAGAGGAGTTTTTGGAATCTGAAAAAACATTATTCAAGATGAATCCAGAGATCGTAGTAATGAATCATGATGATTTACACTACGACACGTTTTCAGATTATCATGGAAGTCTAATGACGTTGAACTACGGACAAACAGGGAAAGATATTAAGATTTTGAATTCTAAACTATATCCAAAAGGAACCGAGGCAACTATATCTATCAAATCTGAGATAATCAATGTGGCAACGTTTATACCTGGTGAGACTGCGGTATCATACATGGCTTGTGCCGTCGCGATTGCTGAGGCATTAAAAATTAAAACGGATGACATGGTTGAGGGTATTGCCGAGTGGCAACCGGAGGCATAGATTTTGAAACGTTATTATCCCGGCATCACGGATAGGAGGTTGAATAATCGGAGGTTTTATCGGACAGAAGAGGCCATTTTAAAGGCCTTTTTTGACGATAATAGCCTGAGTACCAGAGAGGTAGCAAAACACGCAGGAATAGCACGATCAACTTTTTATCACCATCACCAATCTACAGCAAAAATAATCACGGATTATCAAAAATACATTGCAGATAAATATAAACGATTAGCCAAGAAAATGCTCAGTGCACAAAAGACGCCGATACGAATGATGTATGAGAGAATATTTCTTTTTACCATACAATATAAGAAGATTTTTAAAATACTGCAGATGAATAAAGAGCTTAGTATTTTAAAATACATGATTAGAAGGATGCAGCCACGACTCGTGGAAGCGATGCGTCTGCCAAAAAACTCGGCAAGAATTTTTTTAGTTTATGAGGGAGAGGTGGCGTCGCTAATGGACGCTTGGTGCAGAAAGGGAATGATGGAAGACGAAATTAATCAACTACTTGATGAGATTGTTTTTTTAACAGAAACAGCAAGAGTGAGGTTAAAAATACTTTTGTAGACTACTCATCTGAATCAGAACCGGAGTTATCAGGTTCATCCTGTGCCGTTTCGGTTTGAGTGGCCTCTTCATTATTTCTTTTTGCTTGATAAGCTTCGATAGCGGCTGCTTGCTGACGTATATCTGAAGCAGTGAGGCCTTCAAATTGGCTGGCATCAGCAGTAACAACTATATATTTATCTATTAGCTCGGAGTCTTTAAACTCTAATTGATTCTTTAATGTTTCATAGGCGATTTCGGCCGACTCGGCATCTTCATATTCAAAGTATGTCTTCATACTAACCACTAAATCATCCTTATATTCATAGACGACGTGGGTTTGGCGGTGCGCAGAACCCGAAGTGGAGTTGGTGGGCGTAAGATTAATGGTAGTTTGAGTCGAATTGGAAATAAATCTATCATCGCTAATTGGTGGTTTGTTTAGAAATGATATGACAGCCCAGCTAGCGAGACCGATCGACAGTAATGAAACAATTAGACAGGTAATATAGATTGGGGCTTTGCTTCTTTTTTTAGTTTTGTTTTTTTCTTTGGGAATATTTCTAACAACATTGTTGTTTAAATACATTTTGCCTCCATAAACATCGTTCTTATTATATTATACATGGTATCCGAGAGAACGAAGAATTTTCTTTGTCACTTTGATATCCTCAAAATCGTGGGGGCCATCGGCGCGAAGAATGGATTTTTCGTGCCCCTTACCGAGTATGAGGACAAGATCGTCTTTTTTAGCGGACTTGAGAGCATATCTAATAGCTTTTTCTCGGTCTAATTCTTTGATTAAATCTTTGCCAAGAATTTTTCCTTCTTTGGTAGCACCTTCTATGAAGCCCTGTGCAATTTTTTCTGGGTCCTCATCACGTGAATCATCCTCGGTAATAATGACAAGATCAGAATACTTAGCAAGAATGCGACCACGAATTGGACGTGTAGATGGATCACGACGACCAGCACCACCATGAACAGAAATGATTTTGCCATTATGGCTTGAGACACTATCAAAAACTTTCTCTAGAGCGTCGGGGGCATGAGCATAATCTACGATCACTGTAAAAGGTTGACCTTCGTCTATAATATTCATGCGGCCCTCTACGCTTTCTAATGACTTAATACCTTCTTCTATTTGTTTGTTGGTGAGTCCAAGTTTTTTACCGACCAAACATGCGGCAAGAGAATTATAGACATTAAACTCGCCTGGGATGTTGGTTTCGATTTTTATATCATTATATGAATACTTTACACCAGAAACAGACAATTTTATATTCCTAGCGCGATTATCTCCATTTTTTATACCATATGTGATATATTTTTTTGCAATAGTTTTATAATAATCAGTCGCCTTATCGTCTGCATTCAGAATACTGAATTTGGCTTTTTTAAACAATTTACCCTTGGCGGCACGATAACGGGCGAGAGTTTTGTGGTAATCTAAATGTTCATGAGTGAGATTCGTAAATACTGCGATTTCAAAGGGAACACCTAATGGGCGAAATTCGTTGAGTGCATGTGAAGTCACTTCAAGGACCAAAAATTCGGCGCCAGTATCTGCTATATCTTTGATTCGTCGGTTTAGAGTAAATGTATCAACCATAGTCATGTGACCAAGCTCTGGACTAAGCTTATCTACGCCATACGCAACAGTGGTCATAATACCGGTTTTGTAGCCGGCTTGTCTTAGCATATTCCAAATCATAAAGCAGGTGGTTGTTTTACCGTTAGTGCCAGTGACACCGATGACGCGTAATTTTTTGGCTGGATGATGGTATTTATTGCTTGCAATTATCGCCTGAAGAAGATGATAAGGCCTTACTAGGTCGTTGTAAAATGGTAGCTTCTCTAACTGCTTTTTCATATTATCTATAATGTTTTAATGAATCGATAGGATTCTTGGTGGCGGCTTTAATAGCTGGATAAGTGCCAAAGAGAATCCCCACGGCAATTGATGTCGATAATGTTATTGCAATAATCTCAAGACTTATGTATGGCGTAAATGGAGTGATAATCGATACCAAAAAGGCCATAATATATCCAAGGACTATACCGAGAAGTCCACCAAGTATAGATAGGATAAGTGACTCCAACATGAATTGCATCAGAATGTTTTGAGATGAGGCCCCAACAGCTTTTCTAATGCCAATTTCGTGAGTACGCTCTGCAACAGAAACAAGCATAATATTCATTACACCAATACCACCAACAACAAGTGAAACGCCCGCCACGACAGAGAGCATACCTGAAATAATGCTAAGTAAGCTGCCGGCTGGGTGAGTGATAGCTTCGCCGTAGGCTACACTGAAGTTTGTGTCGCCAGAGTGATTAGTGGTAAGAACCTCACGGATACTATTGGAGACTGTTTCTAGTGCCGATGTTGCAGAAACCTTAACATTGATTTGCTGAATTTGAATTGAACTCATTAATGTCGAGAGTACATCTATATCAATAATAAGTGCATTATTAAAATCAACATTATTAAAGTTAATGGTATCTTCCACTTCTTCCAGTACGCCCACAACTATAAAACGTTGGCCATGAAATGTAAGTGTGCGGCCGACCGGATTGGAAGTATTAAAAAGTAAAAGTGATAGAAGGTGACCTACCACAATAGAATTTTCTTTATTTTTATCTGTGATGAATGCACCATAGCGCAAGGTAAGAGGATTAATACTAATAAAATCAGTAGTAGTGCCTAATATAGTGGCGGAGGCCACAGTATTATCATCATCCGTAACGGTATTAGACGATATAGCGACCGGAGCAACCGCATCTACATCTTCAATTTTTGCAATAGATGCGATGTCCGCAACATCAAGATTACTCTTTGAATAGTCGGAAGAGGAAGTAAGTTCTTCGACAAGATTTGTCACCGTATCTTTATTGGTACTGGGGCGAACTACAATTAAATCAGCACCAACGTCGGAAATTTCCTCAGAGATTAAGCGCGAAATACTGCCAGTGAGACTCAATATTAGAATAATACTTGCAATACCGATTGCAATACCTAAACAGGTCAAAAATGAACGGGTGCGGTTTTCTTTTATAGATGTCTTGGCGAGCCGCAAATGAGTGCGAAACAATAGGGCCATTAGTGTTTCCTCCTTTTATTACTCTTATTAGTTTTGCTGCTCTTAGTACGCTTACTTCGTTTTTTGATTTTTACATCAATTGGTTGAGGAAGATTCTGATCAGCAACCGTTTTGACATCGGTATCAATATGGCCATCCAACATGTTAATAACGCGTGTAGCGTAAACAGTTAAGGCTGGATTGTGAGTCACCATAATAATAGTATTGCCTTCTTCATGAATAGCTTTTAGTTCTTCCATTACGATGTTTGATGCATGGGAATCAAGGTTACCTGTTGGTTCATCAGCCAAGATAATTTCTGGATCACTAACAATGGCGCGAGCAATAGCTACACGCTGTTGTTGGCCACCGGAAAGTTGGCCTGGTAAATAATACTCGCGTTCTTGTAAATGAAACCTTTCTAGGGCTTGGGAGGCATTCTTAAGACGAACGGTACGCGGACGATTGACATAAACTAATGGCAATGCGACATTCTCCAGGATAGACAAATCTTCAATAAGGTTGAAATTTTGAAAAATAAAACCAATTTTTTTAGCGCGAAGACGAGCTTGGCGAGCAGAACTAATGCTGGCAACATTTTTACCATTTAGGGTATACTCACCAGAGGTGGCTCTATCTAACAGTCCAATAATATTAAGAAGTGTAGTCTTACCACAACCCGATGGACCCATTATCATAATAAATTCACCGCGTTTGATAGTGAGGTCAAAATCTTTGAGCGCAAATGACTCAGTATCGCCATATCCATAACGCTTAGTTAACCCTTTTAGCTCTATTATTGTATCGTTCATATTATGACTGTACGATGCGTACACCTCCTTTTGTTGTTTCTGGCGGAAAGGACAGGATTTGAACCTGCGAAAGAGTTGCCCCTTTACACGCTTTCCAAGCGTGCGCCTTAAACCACTCGGCCACCTTTCCGTATTAAAGTTATGATATCACACTTGGCTTGTTTTGTAAAACGTTTCTAAGCTTTACTAAAACAGAGGAAATCGCAAGCGAAACAACAATAAAAACAGCCAAAACTATTGGGGTGATATATAGGCGTCCACCAAAAGTGAGCCCATAGAAGTCTGGCCAGATTTTAAGCACCATTACACAAGTAAAATAGGGAATCGCATAAGCAACGATTGGAAGAGTCGTTAGAAGGCGAGTTTTAAAACTGATTTTTGTGTTGTTGGTAGTAAAAACAAAAGTAATAGCAGCCAGAAGGGGATTAAAGAAGTGGAGAAAGAATAAGGTTTCAAGGAATGGATCGAGGTAATTTCCACCCCTTGATACGCGAGCAGGGGCAAGGAAGAAAACAACCGTAACACAGGTTATCATGGCGGCAGTTGTGGCGGTTAAATACCAGAGTTCGATGGCTCTTTGGTGGGGAATAGCTATTTTTCTAAGTTTTGAATAGATAACAGTAAAAGCACAGATGCCGGCGACCAGCCCTAGAAAAATATTACTTAAAATTGTAAAGGTTGCAATATGTTGCCAGTAGGGAAATGGGCTATTGTCTACATGTGCGGTATGTGAACCAATAATAAGGGTGACCGTTACGGCAATAGCCGCAGTAACAAAGATGAATAAATTATTTATTACAAAGAATAAGTTTTTAATATGATTGTTTTTTTGGTTATGTTTTATTAGCTTGGTCATATTGTCCTTTATTTTAATGATAATATTGCGAGATTCTCAATGTGTGGTGTGCGAGGAAAGAAATTAAAAGTTTTAATGGTTTCAATCTTATATCTTTGCAGGAGGGCCGATACATCACGCGCCTGGGTGGCTGGGTTACAAGACAAATAGATAATATTAGGTGGAGTAATTTCTAGGAGTTTGTTGATTAGTTTGTTATCGCAACCAGCGCGAGGTGGGTCGAGGATAGTGGTAGCACTTGGCGAAATATATTCTAGGGCTTCTTCTGATTTTGCATTAACAGTGTTGGCTATTCTATTACTATTATTGGTTAATTCTCGATAGGCAGATTTATCACATTCAATTAATGTAAGCTTTCGGTCTCGAGCAACAGAAAGACCAATAGTGCCCACTCCAGCATAGAGGTCTACCACTTCTTCAGTTGTAATATGTTTTTGGATTTCCTTAAGTGCCAATTCATAAACCGGAAGGTTGATTTGGAAAAAACCATTCGGAGAATATGAATATTTATATCCTAATATTGTATCTGTTAGATTATTGAAGGTTGGGTGCGGTTTGCCATTCTCAAACAATCCACCAGATACCTCACCATCTTGATTACAGCGGAGAAGAAGAGATTGATACTTGCGCGCTTCCTCGTGATTATTATTAAGATTATTTATTACTTCAATGGCTTTATTAAAAAGTTCTGGGCGTTCAATCGAGGAATTGGCGATAGGGACTTTACGGTGGGAACCGCGAGTGTGAAAAGCGGGAAAGATTTTGGTTTTATCGTTATCGTAATAAAGCGCATATTCCATTTTATTGCGATAAAACAAATCTTTATTATCTGTAAAAATGAGTGGAGCAGAGATGGTGATGTTATGCTCGCGAAATATTTCCACCACCAACTCTTGCTTGGTTTGAAGTTCGTATTTGAAATCTAAGATTTGCCAAGGTGAAGTGGAGAGGAAACACTCATCCTTTGGTGCGATGCGATGAGCGGATGGATTATCTATCTTGGTTGCTATAGCCTCAATGTAGTGAGACTTGTTTTTTGTAACAACATAATCTACAACTACCTCACTTGGTAGAGCATTCCAGAAAAATATTTTTTTACCATCTTTAAGAGTAGCGATAGATTGTCCACCAGGAATGATTTTGTCGACCTTAACCATAGATTATATTATATCACAGGGGTAAGATTTTTTGGTAAAAAAGGGGTTTATGTTATATAATATATATTATATATGTCTGCACAAGAAGAACTAAAGGAAGCCGATAAATCAGCGGTTGATAACGTACAACAACCCGAAAGTGGTTTTAACAGCCGCGTCACCGGTGGTAGTATAATGGGAGCTTCTGGTGGAAAAAAGAAGAAAATAGCTGGCGCAGCCGCAACGGCTGCAATAATAATTATTCTCGTGTTATCATTGTTCTTATTTTTGGGGGGGAATTTTTACATCGATGCAATTCAAACTAGGTTTGTAGAGGTGTCAGATGTTCAATATGCAGATGAAGTACAAAGTAAGGAATTAGTCTTCCAGAAGGCTTTAAAAGAGGGGAAAATTCCAATTAATACTTTTAATCGGCTAAAGGAGGCTGAAGTAATAGTTGGCTATCTTGAAGGAGAGACTTTTATTGAGAGTAATGTTGGTCCAATCATTGAAGAAAGAGAACCACCAGAAGAGGATAGGTTGGGCCCATTATCCGTCAAAATGGATGACAAAATAATATCTGCGGATGATTTTTATTATGAAATAAACCATAATATTAAACTGTATGGAGCTTTTACAAAATCAACTTATGGTAGGGCGGCATACTATTATGACGAAAAAGCACAACAAGTCTTTGAAAAAGTGGGTATTAGCGGAAGTAATTCGGTTGCTACTACACGAAATAATTTTACAGGGGATGAAGATTTTAAAACCACAATGGATAAAATTATGGGTGATGAAAACCCCGTCGGATTTGACGACCAAACTTGGCATTATATGCCAACTTGGAGAGCAGACGAAGGCTGTCGCCCAGTATTGGATGGTTGGGTAAAGGTAACTGACGAGTTTAGTTGTACCGGAACAAATGTTACTAAAATTGCAACTTGGCGCGTTGCAAAATTTACCCCAGTATGTAGACCTACAGGGCTTGTTGATGAGAACGGAGAAGCTATCTGTATACCATCATGCGATTTTGCTGGTTATGATTATTCGTATGAAGGTTATGGTTGTAATGGTGAAAGTGCTGAGTCCTATATTAAGGCAATGTCACAAGCTAATATGTCAAAGGATAACGATATACAAACCATTAAAAACACAACCGATTCGCTTAAGGCGGCAGACACCTTGTCTAAAAAACAAAAATCTATGCGACTTTATTCTGGTTTTATGGAAAGTATTAGTAGAACCAAGGCTGGTTATGGTAGTTATAATACAGAAACCGACAAAATAATTGCAGCGTTTGGAGCGATGGGGGCGACTACTGGTGGATCACACGTTAACGACGTAATGAATGCTTTATTTGAGGTGAAGAATACCGAAGTGGTTGATGTGGTTACTGGTGAGAAAAAAATACTTACTGGTAGCATGATGGAATCGCCTAGTGTTTATGCGATTTTAACAGGCGAGAAAGTCGATTTACAAGAAGTGGCAGATTTCTCTTCCGATAGAATACTCAAAACTATTGGAAATAGTAACCCCGAGTATACAGTAGATGACAGCACAATAATTCGAACCGCCACAAATAAGAAGAGCGCAAACGAATCTACCATCGGAAGATATACACCAAACCCGGATGGGAAAAACGAGGAGGAGGAGGATGGCGAAAAGATACCGGTAGAATTTCGCGATTACACACCCGATGGAAGCAAAATAATAGAGTCGCAGGGCTCAAATTTTAATCATGGTGAATATAGTGCTAATGATATTGGATTGGTCGAACTTACGATTCAAAATTCTTTATATAATACTTTTGATGAAACTGTTGGTGTTTCCGCTGGTGAATTATTGGCGGAGGGTGCAATTAATTTAGGCACAGAGCTTGCAAAAGCAAGTGGGGCGGCACCCGGCGATGAAGAAGCGGTAGTAGCATACCTTAAGCTAACCTCTGATATTCTCGCGATGGATGCAGAGGTAGACAGAATGAACAGAAGTCCACTGGATATAACATCGAAAAACACATTCTTAGGATCTTTAGTTTATAAGTTCGCTGTTAGCTCGATTCGCTCAGGGAGCCTCTTAAATAAAATTGCCTCATTTTCTCGAATTACCAATAAAGCGGTAGCTTCAATACTACCCGCAGCGTTTGCGGAGGAAGAATCAGATTCATATTTTTCTACTTTTGGTGATTGCGACACATTAAGTTCAATTGGTGCAGCTGGGTCACCAACTTGTTCAATGATTGCAACTTTTGATGTAACCACATATACCGTACCCCAAGAAGTAGCTGTCACCGAGCCTTTTGTAATTGATATTAGTAAAAAAGATTTGAGTATTTATGATAGTAGCGAGTTTCAAAAGTTCGTAGAAGATAATGTAACTTGCGACAGTAATAATAATTGTGAAATAAACGATAAAGAAACCTGCAAGAAAATATTTGGTGAATGCAACGATGATAAAGCGATACTTGCAAAATTTGTTACTTTTAATGAAAACCGTAATACACCAGCAGGATTAACCGATGCTTCACTCGTTGAAAATATGAAGGAATGGGAAAATATGAATAAGAGTTGGTTTCAAAGAACCTGGGCATCAATCGCTTCATTGTTTGGTTTAATAGATGATATTGATAACGGTGATGTGCCAGATGAGGCAACAGGTAAGGAGTTTGTATATAAAGCGAAGAATAGCATCGCATCCTCTGATGATGCGGATAACATGTGGAATAAATATAAATATGCTCAAAGATACATATCTCTTGCACGTGCCGCAGAAACAATGCGACAGTATGATGGTGATGAAACCGCTTATATGTTTGATGGGTTTGGTAAAGGTGATCCAGTAGCTAGATATATTGATAAACTTAATCAGACCAGTATTGCATCAAACTATTAATATTCAACATCCTCTACACTTGTGATGATTACTTGATGATTTTTGAAATTATCAACTAAACATCTGCGGCGAGTGTCGTCTAGTTCCGAAAAAACATCATCTAGTAAAATAATTGGTTTTTTACCAAGCTTATCAATGATTATGTTTGCTTCAACAAACTTAAGCGCCAAGATAATTGAGCGGGTTTCACCGCGAGAAGCAGAATTGGCGGCTGGTTTCTGATTGAAGATAAAGTCCATAGTGTCGCGTTGAGCACCAAACGTTGTATAACCAAGTATATGATCTTTTTCATAATTTTGATCTAGTTTCTTCAAAAAAATATCTTTGTTAATTTTAGGAATAGTAGTAATATATGATAGATTGATTCGATCATTGTTTTCAGCAATAGAATGGTAGGTTTGATTTAAGGTTTGATTAATCTCTGAAATATAGTCTGTACGATATTTTATTAGCTCGCTTCCATAATCTGCAAGCAATAAATCCCAGGGGAAGAGTGCGGATCTATCTAGGTTGTCTGATTTTAATAATTCATTGCGTTGACGAAGTGCTTTATTGTATTTATTTAATACACTTGCATAGTCATTATTAAAATCACTAAAAATTCGATCAAAATAGTCACGTCGGCGAGAAGGCGGCCCACTGGTTAAATTGAGATCTGATGGTAAAAATAAGATTATAGGATACTTGTTTTTTGTAGATAAGCGGGTGGATTTTTTATCCGGAGTTTTGAAGGTTTTTTTATCCCCATCGTATGTGGCGATAATTTTTTCACCATTATCATACTCCAATTCTATACGATAAAAATCACTACCACGTTTTAGGATATCTTGGTCGGTAGCACGAAAGCTTTTACCACGCGTTAATATATAAATTGCTTCAAGTACAGATGTTTTACCACAACCATTTTCACCCAAGATTAGCGTTGTGTCCGGTTTACACTCTAGATGATAGGAGTTATGATTACGAAAATTAATAAGTGATATTGATTTGATTAACATACTAATTGTTTAATGGCATGACTATATGCGTGTAATCTTGGTTCTTTTTATTATGGAGAACTACTGGGGTAATTTTACTTGAAAACTCCACAATGATGGTTTTTTCATCAAGGGAATTAAGAGCGTCAAGGAGAAACCTGGAATTTAAATTTACCTTACCTTCTTCGGTTACTTCAGTTTCAATAGATGAATCATTTTTACCCAATTCTGTTGCAAGAGATTTTACGGAGAATGTGTTGGGTTTTTTTGTTTCACACATGATTGAACCAGAGACGCTACGAGCAAAAAGGGCAGCTAGTTTAGTAACTCGAACTAGTTCATCGCGATCTAAGGTAACTATTATATTGTTATCTTTAGGAATTAATCGACGATAATCCGGGAAACTCGCATCAATTAATTTTGAAATAATTTCTATTTCACCAAGGCGAAAACGGACCAGATCTTCATTGAAGGAGATTTCAATTTCTTCCATATCATCACTAATAGAACGGAGAACTTCTTGAAGAGAAGAAGTTGGTACAATAACGCTTATTTCGCTCTGAACATTCTTAACTAGTTTTTTCTCGGCAAGACGATAGCCATCTGTAGCTGCAACAGCGAGGGTTTTATCATAGGTATTAAAATAAATACCAGTTAAGGCTGGGCGCGTAAGATCATTACTACTCGCTATAACCACACTAGAGATGCCATTCTTGAACTCATCTACACCCATCTTGAATACTACGGCTTTTTTCTCATCGATCTCTGGTAATTCTGGAAAGTCGTCAGCAGGTGAACTATTGATGGTGGAGCTGTATTTATCAGCGGTAATAGTAGTTTTATTATCCTTTGAGGTAATTTTGACCTTTTCACCACGGGGGAGATTTGAAACAAATTCTGCAAGAAGTTTAGCTGGTACCGTAATAACTCCGTCTTTAGAACTAGATACTGGTAAATAATCAATGATTGCCATATCTAAATTGGTGGTAACAAGTGATACTTTGCTTTTATCTACACGAATGAGTACATTGTTTAATATAGGTAAAGTAACTTTACCAACTGCAATACGACTAACATTATTTAAGGCTTTACTGAGTTTTTCTTGTGTAACTTCTATTTCCATTTTCTTCCTTTCTTTTAATTAATATAATTATTATTTTTAGTAGTCGTAGTAGTAGGTACTGTGAAAAAGTGGAAAACTACTGCTTTGAATAGAGGGGGTTTGATGGTGGGAAAAATAGTGGAAAAATGTGCAATTCGTAGTGGAAAACGTGGGTTATTCACAAAATTTAAATTGAACCAATTTTTTATACAAAGTTTTACGCTAGAAATTCGCATAGATTTACACTGGGTTTTACACAATATTTCCACATTAACCATAAATTTGTCCTTTAATTTCTTCGATTTGATCACGTAGGGTGAAATTAAGCTTGAGGTCGTTTTTGATCTTTTCGATACCATGCATAACTGTGGTGTGATCTTTAACACCAACTTCGGTGGCGATTTTGGTGGTACTCATTGATAATTCGGTTGATAATAGAAACATAGTAATTTGACGAGCAGTTTTGATGTTGGTAACACGGGATTTACTACACATTTCTTTATATGTGAGGTTGTAATATTTTGCAACTTTTTCAGCTATTTGTTTACTGGTGGTGGGACGGAGTTTACTAGTGCTATGAATACTGGCTGAACCGTTTTGGATAAGTTCCAATGGGGTAAGTCCGCGGACTTCTGACATTAATAAAATAGTGGACAATTCTCCTTCGAGGTCACGAACATTAGTATTGGTGTTTTCGGCAATATATTCAATAGCCTCTTGTTCGATCTCGGCACCCATGAGGTCTGCTTTGGCGCGGAGAATAGCGCATTTGTCTTCAAATTTAGGAAGCTGAAGATCAAAAGCACCAGCCCAGGTAAGGCGATTGGCGAGGCGGTCATCTAGTGTTTTGATTTGAGAGGGGAGGCGATCTGAAGTTACGATGATTTGTTTGTTGAGCTGATGGAGGTTATTAAAGATATTAAAGAATTCTTCTTGGGACTTATCTTTTCCGATAATTAGCTGGAAATCATCAATAATAAGACAATCTAGCTTACGGAATTTGTTGTTAAAATCTTTACCTTTACCATTTAAAACATGATTAACGAAGTCGGCGTAAAAATCCGAGATGGGGGTATAGAGGATTTTATAATCCGGATTACGCTTTAACAGTTCGTTACCAATAGCTTGGACGAGGTGGGTTTTGCCAAGACCAGAACCGCCATAGAGGAAAAACGGGTTATAACGGGTGCCCGGAGCATCAATAATGCTTTTTGCTGCGGCAACAGCTAGGTCATTGTTACTACCTACAATAAAGTTATCTAAGGTATATTTGATATTAAGGCCACTATTGTTGGTTGGGGATGATTTTTTGAGTGGTAAATGGTTTCTGATTGATTCCGGTGTAGCTACAACTTCATGGGCGCGTACTTTTGGTTTGTTGGTAGCCTGAACCTCGAAGCTGATATTTTTGGTTGGTAGATGATTGTTGTTTAAGGCTTCCTTAATAATGTCGATAAATTTGGTTTGGAGTTGTTTAATATGAAAAGAGTTTTTAACTCCAATAATAATACTGTCGTCGGTGCTGCTCAGGAGTGAAGTATCTTGGAACCAGGTAGAATAATTAGCAGGTGATACTTTCTGCTCGATTTCTGCTAGAACATTTTCCCAGACGTTATACACTCGTGACCTCCTTATGTGTATATTAGTATAGCACAGAAGGTGGGAGTTTTCCACAGGTTTTTGGATGTAAATAATGTTTTGTAATATGAATTCAAAACAACTGGGGTGAATGTTTCCACATTTTTGATATTTCTGGTATAAACTTGTGGAAAACATCTTGAAAAATGTGGAAAAGTGCGGTATACTATAACAAGAATTTGAAAATTTATAAAGTATAAGGAATAATATGCCAAAAAGGACTTATCAACCACATAAGCGTCAGCGGAAGGTTGAACACGGTTTCATGAAGCGTAATGCTACTTCTAATGGACGCAAAGTGTTAGCGCGCCGTCGTCTAAAGGGACGTGCTAGATTAACAGCATAATTAAAGGCCCCATTAAGGGGTCTTTTTTTGTGTTATAATAATAGATATGCTAAGTAAGAAATATCGATTTCATTCGCGTGGTGGTGTGAGATATGTTTACCAAAAAGGGAAGACTGTTAGGAAACCCGAGATGTCTTTGGTTTTCTGTGAGAATTTGCGCGGGTTTACGCGAATGGCGGTTGTGGTATCAAAAAAGGTAAATAAAACGGCAATAGGAAGAAACCGAATTCGACGAAGAGTTTATGAAGTGCTACGTAAGAACTTAGATTCAATTCCTAAAAAGATGGATTATGTTTTTGTGGTCTTTTCACCCGATCTTCTTAATATGCCAATCTCTAAGCTGGAAAATCTGTTAGGTGAACTAGTAGCTGAAGCGAAAGTGTGTTATAATAAGAAGTAATGAAGAATCTGAGTGTGAGAAAGATTATAATTTGGACCTTAGTGGGGTTGTTTGTTCTAGGTTCAGTTTTGGCTGGTGGTCCTTTTAATTTTATTGATATTATAATAGTACGTCCGATTGTAAATATTCAGTTTATGATCTTTAATTTAGTGCACGATTTTGGTATAGCAATTATAATTTTTGCGGTGCTCGTAAAGCTTTGTATGTGGCCATTAACTAAGAGACAGCTTAAACAAACAAGGTTAATGCGCAAGATTCAACCAGAATTAGTCCAGATTCGTAAGAATTGTAATGGTAATAAGCAACTCGAATCTTTACAAACAATGGATTTATATAAGAGATATAACGTTAAACCCTTTGCTTCGATAGTGACATTATTAATACAGCTTCCGATTTTTATCGCTATTTTTTCGGCAATTAGGGTGATTGCAACTCCTTTACCACAAGATAATTTAACAAACCGAGCGTATGATATTGTAGCATATGAAGGTTCGGAGATTCGAACCCTAGAAGAAAAGCAGACGGTTTATTTAACTGATTTAACTAATGAGAATATTCCTGCCGAAGAGAAGGTTGAATATGATTTTCACCCTGAGCTTTTTGGTGTAATTGACCTGACTGCACGAGCTAGTGATGTGATTTCACCAACTAGGTTCTCGTGGAGTGCGGTATTTATGTTGGTGATAGCAATTTGTGCGGCTTTGGCGCAGTATTTTGCAACTAAGATGCAGATGCCATCGGGTAAGTCTGAGAAGAAAAAGGGTTTCCGGGAGCTTCTGAAGGCAGCTAAAGAAGGTAAGGAAATTGATGAGTCTGATATTTCTGGTATGTCTACAGCGCAAATGGGCAAGATGATGCCAATTATGATGTTTGTGATTATGATTAATTTGCATGGTGCTTTGGCTTTCTATTATTTCTTATCTAATATATTAACAATTTTGCAGCAGAAACTGATTTTAAATAGAGTGCGAGATGATATGGATGATAATACTGATAAGGCAATTTTAAAAGAATTAAAAAATACCGAAAGTGGCAAAAAGATGAGGGGGAATATTAAAGAAGCTGAAGTGGTGGAAAACAAAAAATCAGGAACAAAAATAACTAGAATCTCCGTAAAAGATATTAAAAAGAAAAGGAGATAATAAAATGAATAAAGATGAATCAATTAGATTTGCGGCAAAATACCTGGAAGATTTGCTAAGTTTTTTTGGTATTAATGTGGCGGTTTATTCTACAATTGATGATGAGGTGATACAATTATCTGTTCCATCAACATCGCTTAACTCGCTTTTAATTGGACGAAACGCAGATAATTTAAGGGCTTTACAGCATATTGTATCGATGGCTTTAGTGTCTAAAGATGCTGAAGTGACGCGTGTAAATGTTGATGTAGCAAGCTATAAAAAGCAGCGTGCCGATAGAATTGCGGAAAAAGCTGAGGGGTGGATTCGTAAAGTGCGCGAGACTGGTGAGTCGATGACTGTTAATCTAAATGCTGCGGATAGAAGAGTGGTGCATAAGTTGGCTCAAGACTATTCGGATATTGATACTCACTCTGAGGGTGAGGGAAGAGACCGGGTGCTCATTATTAGTAAAGCTTAATAGTATTATACGATATTAGTATTGTTGTTTTGATGATGAATTGGTCGGCCAAAAAATATAGAATAGGTTTTTGGTAGTACTTTGTGCCAGCAATATACGCATGCTGTTGTAATAATCATTGTTAAAATAGTTGAAAAAACCTCGTTGATTAAAAGCATATATGATGTGTGTGGGGCGATAAGTATTATTATTTTAACAATGACAGCAATGATGTATGGATGAATAGTGTAAACTGGGAAGAATTCGTCGGTAAATTTTGGAGCTTTACGCTTGGTAATGAATATATCCGCAAAGAACCAAATTGCTAATAATAGTATTATTAATAATAATTGGGATATGACGGTTGGTAGGGTTATTATATGGTAGATTGATAGCATTTTTATTATTAGTAATAATAAAGCTGTGATGCCGGATAGCACGGAGAATAAAAGTGATTTTTTTGTAGTAAATATTTCAAGGTAATATCTACCAATGAAGCAGCCTAGATAATAGAATACTATTGAACTAAGACTGATATGCAAAAACGAATCTGATATTAATGGTAAACAGAGAAAAATAGGAATAAATGTGATGCCTAGCCATTTTTTAGATAATAAGATATGAAAAAAAGGTGTAAGAATAACAAATACTATTAAACTGTACATAAACCAGAAATGGTAATTATACTTGTAGAAAAAAATGCCTTGAAAGATGTTTTCTGGGTTTAATACAATTTGTTCTCGTCCAGATATAATATTGGAAAGAGGGGTAAACGTATAGAGAATTGCAAAGATGATACCAACGAGATTCCAAATTAGGTATGGAATTAGTAGGGTATTAATGCGGGATATCATTTTTTGTTTATATAGTTTTGGTTTGTAATTACGAAAGAAGGTAAGACCAGAAATAAAAAAGAAGAAGGGGACTGCAATACTACCAATACCATAGGCAAAAAGATTTCTAATAAACCAAGTGGTGTTGGTGAATAGATCTTCTGTAATTTGATATTGATTTGTGGCAGAATTATGGATGGCAACTATAAAGAGGATAGCTGCAAAAGAAAGGATGGTTTTTTTCTTCCAGAAATAATTAAGATTAACTGTCGTAGGATTGTTCTTGGTCATCTTCTTCGATTATTGGATTGATGATGATAATGAAGTCATAGTCGTGAGGAAGAGTTTCGGGTACAGTGGTCTCAACTGTTAGATTGTATAGTTTTTCAAGTAGGTTTGCAGTGCCTGGCTTAGAATTAATCATATAGATGGAATAACCGACTGCATATTCGCCTTCAGGTGCGTTGTCAGTGTAAACATAGTTGTAGCCTTCTTCGATAAGTTTGTTTTTTTCTTTGCTGGCTAATCCAGCAACATCGCTAGCATTTAGTACGAGGATGGATGGTTCTTCGTAAACTCGTGGGTCATTAGATAGTTGTGTAGAGACGTATTCTTGGATAGAACCATAATTGCCAACACCGGCACGTGGAAAAACATAAGAGATACCGTTCTCGAGTGTACCAGTGGTCATGTAATCTGGATAGAGGTTTAATGTGCGCATACTGTCAAAGTCAAATTCCCAAGTTAGGTGGGCGAGAGTTTTTATTTCGGAAACACTAAAGTTGGTACGGAGATTATCACCAAGACTAGATGCAAGTCCAATTAGGTCGGTGAGGGGGAGATCTTTTTCGAGAAGCTTATTTTTGATACCAACAAGGATTTTTTGTTGAGAAGCACCGCGTGAAAAATCACCACCATAAGTGCCGTGGCGGGCGCGAGCAAGAGCTACCGCCTGTATACCATTAATGGTATATTCGACACCGGCTTCGTAGACGGAGCCGGTCCAACCATAATCAAAAATATCTTCATCAAGTGTAATATTGATGCCCCCTAAGGAATCAACAATGTCTACAAGTGAGCCCCAGTTGAGATGGGCGTAGTACTGAAAATCTACACCAAGAATAGAGCCAACTTCGGCCATAATGGCGGAAGCTCCGGCGGCCTCATCGTCACCGTTGATGTTGTTGCACCAATAAACTTCGTTAATTTTACCAGTGGCTGTGCAAGTTGGTGATGCTTTTAAGTCACGCGGAAGGGAGAGCATGGCAATATCACCAGTTTCTTGGTTTAAGCTAATCATCATAATAGAATCTGTAAGTGCGGCGCCAGCATGAATGCCTGCGCCTTCATCACCCTGCATATTGTATCCGCTAGTACCATAAGCAAGAATATTAGTGCGTCCATTGGCGTCTACTTTGAGAGGTTCGTAAGTGTCATCAACAAAAGTAAGTAGATCGAAGACGTTGCCTTGACCACCGGTGATTTTAGCAATAATATCATTACCCCAAATGATTACCCAAATAACCAGGCCAATTATGATTAAAACTAAAGCAAGAATAGTGGTTGTGATAATCCTGCGAGCTTTGCCTGGCTTCTTTTTTTCTTTCTTATCTTTTTTGGTTTTTTTATCTTTTGGATTATTTGTGGAGTTGGCGTTGTCTTCAAATGCTTGTATTGGCGAAAGAAAGTCGTCAGATGGTTGTTTTGAAGTAGATTTAATGTCGGTAATGGTGGTAGCGTCATCTGTGATTTTTATTTCGAGGGATTCGTCTGGAACAATTTCTTTTTTTGGTGGTTCAGTTGCGACCACTTTAATTGGCCTGGCTGTTTTTACAGGTTTAATCTTTTTAACTGGTTTATTGATAGTTTTAGTCGGCGTAGATATTTTTCGTGACGATTTAGAGTCACGGGTAACTAGCCCATCGATTGATTTATTTGGTCTCATTATATATAATTATAACATATGGCAGTTAAAATCACGAAAAAACAACAAGCGGTTTTAGATTTCTTGCGAGATTATATGGAAGAAAAAGGTGTGTCTCCATCATACCGTGAGATAATGGCTGGACTCGGTTTGTCGTCAGTGTCCGCGGTAGCAGAACATGTTGATAATCTGGTAGCAAAAGGTATTTTAAAAAAGAATCCTGGTGAAGCACGAACGCTTGAAATCTTGAATTATCGTCACGAGGAAACAGTTGAATTATTTAAGGCTCGGATGATTGATGCATCAGAGGAAGAGAAAAAGATATTAATAGCAGCAGCAGCGATTTTAGGGATTGATATTGGGTGAAAAAGAAGCATTTTAGTAAAGTAATTACCTCTTCTATGTTGCTGGTGGTTCTTTTTGTAATATTAGTAGCGTGGCTTGTGATAAAGAGTAAAAAGGTTGAGTTGCCCAGATTTGAAATAGCATTAAATGAACATAGGATTGACGATGTAGTAATGAAGGCAAAAGATGCTGAATACTATGGTAATTTGACAATAACAACTAGTGACGGCTTAAGCGATTTATTCGATAATATTGAGTTAAAAGGGCGGGGTAACTCGACTTGGGGATGGCCAAAAGCTTCTTTTCAAATAAAGTTTAACGACAAAACGGACTTATTTGGAATGGGAAAATCACGAAGATGGGTGCTACTAGCAAACTATTTTGATAAAAGTAATTTACGCAACGCATTGGCGTTTTATTTGGATGGGCTTCTGGGTAACAAATATGCTTTAAAAGGGAAATTTATAGAATTGTATGATAATGAAAGCTATGTAGGTATATATTACTTAACAGAGAAAATTGAAATAGGTAAGGAAAATATTAAATTGCACGATCCTTATGGGGTGATAGTAGAGTTTGATAATTATTATACTGCACCTGATGAGTGCTATAGATCTGATAAAAATGATTGTTTAGTCATGAAGGATGTTGTCGTAAGCGAAAATGGCAATATGGCAATGAATAAGTTTACAGCCGCCTTTAAACAATTGGAAAAAGCCGCAAAAGAGGGAAATTACGAAAGAGTAAAGGAGCTAGGCGATGTGGAGTCTTTAGCGATTTATTATTTGTTGTCGGAATTTACTATTAGTCCGGATGCATATTGTTCGAGTTTTTATTTTTATAAGGATGGGGATAATGATTTGATTCATGTTGGTCCTGGGTGGGATTATGATCTTGCTATGGGAAATAGGCTTTGGGGATTTGGTTTTCAGGAAGATCTTTATATACCAGAAGAAGCTAATGCTTTGGAGATGCAGTATTTTGAAAATCAGGTATATAACGGGGAGACTGGGGAGTTTATGGGGGTGGTTGCATCGGATTTAATTTATAATTTGTTGCAAATTCCTGAATTTAAAGAGAAAGTGGACAAAATTTATTCTGAAAGACTGATGAATAAAAAGAAGGAAGTATTGAAATTTATCGCTGACCAAGCATTGTATAACAAAGAGGCTGCAATTGAGGATAGGGAGACGTGGCGAGAACGCGAAGAAGAAATAATACAGGCTGTTGGTTCGAGAGGAAACGAAGAAAAGATCAGGGCTTTTTTGCATACTGATTTATCGGCGGAGGATGCATATTGGGCCGATGTGGATTATTTATCGAATTGGGTCGATAAGCGTTTTGAATATATGGATAAAACTTTTGGTGATAGTATCTAGCAGATATGTTAATTTAACAGTAGTGATGGGTGTTGTTATCTTTAGCCACGAATAATGGCAAGCTTTTCATTGAGTGTTTTAACTGTTTTTTTGAGCCCATGGATTGCGAATGCGTAACGATAATAATTTTCTATAGAATCTACAAAAATACTAATAAGATCTGGATTATTTAATAGCTCTGATGGGGTAGTGCCGTAGAGATAAGATGATTTTGAATCATATCCGGTGAAATCCGAACAGGTTTTAACAAGATTATCACGAATTTTATAAAAAGAAGTGGGATTCTTGGGTGGTTTGTCTAGGTCAAGAGATTTGTCATTGAGAAAATTTATTTCTGAATAATGGTTAGTGAGCTCAATAAGTCCGGAGTAGCGTTCTATGTCGTTGGTGGTAATACTGATGACTGGTGTGTTTAAAGCTAGGCATGGAAGCATCGTGTGGAGTCTGGTTGTGATAACGCAGTGTGCTGATTGATATAATGTGAGCCAATACTTTGCGAGAGTAAATCTGGAATTGTTAGATAAACTTGCGATATGTGAAGTGCTCATCTTAATGACTGGTCGTTTGGTGCGAGAGATAATATTTTGATAAAGCCTGTCACTAACATCGACGGCTAATATATAGTTTTGTTTTTTGATATTTTTATCTGGTAGTAGTGTGAGGGTTAAGCATCCAGAGAAATAAGAGGGGACACCTATTGATTCAAGATAGTGGCGAGTAGCTTGATCCCTGGCGCCGACTGGAGCGTGAGCCTTAAGAAATTGGACGCTCTCTGGGGATTTAAAAGTTTTTGTGGAATCGTTTAAAAAACAAATATGCATAGAGATGAGGAGTGGTTCAATATTTGGATTTTTGGGTGGCCAGTTAATGAGGTTGTTGTCGATAGCTGGTTCGATGTACCAGCCATTCATAATTAAGCGGATTTTTTCTTTTTGTGCGGTTTTGGTTCGGTCGATGTTGTCACGATCAAAATAGTAGTCTATTCTTTGTAGAAAGCGTTGTGCGGCAAGTGATTGTATCTCATCACCAATGTTAAAAGTGTTATAACAGAATAAACCGTATTTAGTTGATTCATTGTTTTTTGAGCTATTTGGATTTGGCATATATTACGCATTATAGCATATGTTGGTTAAAAGATATATGTGGTTTCTTTGGATCATATCTCTCTAAGTATGATTATTATTTAAGGAGGTTATTTATTATTGTGAATATTGAATATATTTTTAAAGCGGTTATAATTATAATTGGAGTATTTTATGCCACGACGTAAAAGAAATAGAAGATGGATTACTAAATTACTGGTATTGGCTGTGGTTTTGGTAGGTATGTATTTTGTGTGGGATGTTTTTTTAAAAAATAAAGAGATAGACAAAGGTAATAATAGTAATGGAGGAACGCAGGCCATAGCGACTGATGAAGGAAAGCCTAATGAAAGTGCCGAAAAAGAAGAGACGAGGGAAGATATAAATGATTATATTGAAAAAAGGCCGGTTCAATATGATGGTGGGAGTCCGAATGAGTCCGAATATCTAACTGGTGCTGTAAACTATGTAAAAACAAATGGTGGAAAGCTATTAATAAGAGTTAGTATTGATCAATACTTGGAAAGTGGAACATGTGAATTGGCATTAACGCGTGATGGCGGAGTGATTTATCAAGAGTTGGTAGATATAATTGGTGATGCGACTACATCAACATGCAAGGGTTTTGATGTGCCGGTGGCTAGTTTGACTAGTGGTGAGGCTCAGTTTATAGTCTATTTTGCCTCTGGTGATCGGACGGGTGAAGTGAAGGGTGAGGTAAGTATATGAGGCGAGTAAACTATAGACGGAGGTTTTTGGCTGGAGTGTTGATTTTTGTGGCGGTGTTTTCTTTTGTGATGCTAAGACGATTCAATAATGGTGAGAATGAAGTGGGGGCGGCAAATTTGGCGAATTTCGATCCGGGTTATATTATGTCTGATTATCAGATGGGAAATTATAATTCGATGTCGGAGGCTGAAATTCAAAGTTGGTTAACTTCTAAAAATCCTTGTTCAAATACGGACTACAATTTATATTTGAGATTATCAGCAAGCACTTCGATGGCAACATGGCATTTTAAAGATGGACATTTTGTTTGTATTTCTGAAGAGTTGTTTGGTGATGGTGAAGTAATTGGTACGGGGGAAACGGCGGCACACATTATTTGGCAGGCGGCGCAAGATTATCATATAAATCCACAAGTTCTCTTGGTGCTTTTACAAAAAGAGAATTCATTGATTACAGATGATTTGCCAAATAGTTGGAATTATCGGACGGCAACTGGGTATGGGTGTCCGGATACGGCGGCGTGCTCGTCAAAATATTATGGTTTTAAAAATCAAATACGCAATGCGGCGGCTTTGTTTCATGAAGTCTTAAGTGGTGGATGGACAAATTATCCGTTGGGTGAAAACTGGGTGAGATTTAGTCCACATTGTGATTCTGGTACGGTGGTAAATATTCGTTCTCTTGCGACGTCGGCTTTGTATCGCTATACGCCATACCAACCAAATGCGGCGGCTTTATCTGTTGGGTATGGAATAGTGCCAGGTTCTTCTTATGAAACTTGTGCGGCGTATGGGAACCGGAATTTTTATTCTTTTTTTGAGGATTGGTTTGGGGGGATAACGGAAGATTTTGATCAAAGTCCAATAGGTCAGATTAGGAGGGCAATTAATCGGTTTACAGATGTGTTAGGATTGAGTATTACAGATTTAAACGAGGAGTCTGATGGTCGAATTTGGCAAACGTTTGAAAATGGCACTGTTATTTATCATGAGAGAACGGGAGCAAATATAGTTCTTAATGGTCCTATTGCAACGAGGTGGGCGCAGTCTGGGGGTAGCTTAGGTATTTTGGGAATTCCGATTTCTGATACCTTCATTGAGCCTGATGGTAGACATTGGC